>CAZVBD010000009.1:0-30390 GCA_964625255.1 uncultured Thiohalobacter sp.
AACCTGCCGTGCGTTCCAGCGTATGTGAAAGCGGGAGAAAGGACAGAAACAATTCCTCCGGTGTGCGCTTAACAACCTGCAAACTACGATAGACGTTCCAGAGGATATTGTGGTGGCTTAACATAACGCCCTTGGGACGACCGGTGGTCCCCGAGGTGTAAACGATGGTGGCCAGTGAATCCGGATCCCAGTTGACGCGCACCAACTCGGCTTCATCGGGTAGCCACTCGCCGACGGTACGCAATCTCGGATCAGAACGACCGCAGGTATCGATGTGTACAAGGCTGATAATCCGGTTCAGGAAACCCAGCTGATCCCACACCGGCTGTAGCGCATCCCAATGCTCCTGGTGGCCGATCAACAGGACTTTGGCGCCTGCATTCTGCAGGATGTAGGCGACATTCTCGGCGCGATCCTGGGTGTAGAGGGGAACCACCACCAGTCCATTGGCCAGCGCTGCCTGGTCGAACATGACCCATTGAGGACAGTTCTGCATGAGAATAGCAACACGATCTCCCGGCTGCAGGTTTTCCGAAGCCAGTGCGGCCTGCCAGCGTGCTGCCTCGAGACCGGCTTCAGACCAGCTTATATCCTTCCAGTCTTCAGTGGCAGGATCAAAATACCGGTAAGCCAGTGCTTCCGGTGTACGCTTTACACGTTCAAAAAACAGACCGGAAAGCGTGCCGGCCTGCTCCGGTGTTACCAGGTGACTTTCTTTACTCTTGTCCATTGTTATTCGCTCACCGTGTTGTCACTTAATGAAAAACCTGCCACGTTTTTCCAGCCCGGGTCCGGTTTGAAACGGATACCGTACTGCTGTTCCAGATTTTGCAGGCGCTGGTACAGCGTGTCAGCGCCGGCCGTTTCAATGTAGTGCAAAGGTCCGCCACGGAACGGCGCAAACCCGGTGCCGTAGACCATACCCCCATCGAGATGATCGGCTTCTTCAACAACTTTTTCGCGCAGGCAGGCGACGACCTCGTTGAGCATGCGCAGGATCATACGGTCAATCACCTCATCACTGGAATGATGACTTCGGGGCAGTGCAGGCTTGACCGGCTTTCCCTTTTTGTACTGGTAGAACCCTCGACCACTCTTGCGTCCAAGATCCCCCCGGCTCACCAGGTCACGCAATCGCTGCGGAACTTCGACGTTAAAATGCTCGCCCAGGTTTTCGGCAACGTGCAGGCAGATATCCAGACCGACGGTATCAGCCAGCTCGACAGGCCCCATCGGCATACCGAAGCTGACGGCCTGACGGTCGATGTCGGTGGCGGATACACCTTCACTTTCCAGCTGAACGGCTTCCAGTAGATAAGGCATGAGAATACGGTTGACGAGAAAGCCCGGGGTACTGGTTACCGGTAGTGGAAGCCGGTCGATTTTGCGCGCAAAGGTGGCAGCCTTCAGGGCAACATCGGCATCGGTGACTTCATCGCGCACAATTTCCACCAGCTGCATTTTGGCCACAGGGTTGAAAAAGTGCAGCCCGACCAGCCGTTCGGGTTTTTTCAGTATGCTACGCAGTTCGCCAAGCGGGATACTGGAGGTATTGGTGGCGAGAATTGCGTCGGCCTGCATGCGCGGTTCCAGCTGTGCGTACAGGTTACGCTTGGCATCGGCATCCTCGAATATCGCTTCGATCACGACGTCGGCACGCTCAATACCAAGACCTTTGTGATCAGGCATCAGCCGATCCATCGCTTCCTGAATGGGGCGCGTACGACGCAGACGGCGTTTGAACAACTGGTGCGCCCGTTTTATTGCAGGTGCAATACGTTCAGGGGATTGATCCTGCAATGTTACCTGCATGCCTTTGAATACACACCAGGCCGCTATATCACCTCCCATGATGCCTGCACCGACAACATGCACCCGCGTTGGATGATAGTCAGGGTGATTACCCAGTGCCTTCAGTCGCTCCTGCAACTGGAACACACGGATAAGGTTCTGTGCAGTGGGACCAACGATAAGCCGTGCAACTGAGTCGGCTTCGGCGTGCATCATGTCCCGTTCGGAATCGGCATGATTTCGCCACAGCTCGATGAGCGCCCAGGGCGCAGGGTAGTGCTCCTTGCGGGCCTTCTTTGCCACCTGACGTTCGAATACCCGTGCCAGCAGCGGTCGTACCCATGGGTGGTTGGTTAACGCTTGCAGGCGCGTCGGTTTATGCGGCTCGGGAGGATTCAGGATTAAGGCACGGGCGGCAGTTTTCAGATGTCGATCCGGCAGGGCGTGATCGACTATACCCATGCGTTTTGCAGCGCGCCCGTCGACGGTACGTCCACTGAGCATGAGATCCATGGCGTTTAACGCCCCGACCAGCGGTGTAAGCCGGACCGACCCGCCAAACCCGGGGTGTATGCCAAGCCGTACTTCCGGCAACCCGAGCCGCGTCCCCCGGTCATCGCGGGCAATGCGATACCGGCAGGCCAGCGACAGTTCCAGGCCGCCGCCGAGACAGAAACCGTGGATCAGCGCAACGGTTGGGAAAGGCAGCGCAGCCAGCCGGTCAAACACCGCCTGCCCACGCTGGATGGCCGCAAGCGCCTGATCGTGGTTTTCCAGTTTGGTGAATTCGCCGACGTCTGCGCCAGCGATGAAGCCGTTCTGTTTATCCGAAAGGATGACCAGACCGCGTGGTTTACTCTCGATGAGTTCCAGCAGTGTGGCGTAAAAGGTTTCCAGAACCGTCGCCGACAGGACATTGGTCCCTGAACCCTGCTTGTCAAAATGCAGCCAGGCAATGTTGTCATCATCTATGTGTGTGTAGAGATCAGGTTTGTCTTCCATCATGCCACCCTCTCCACCAGCATGGCGCCACCCTGTCCACCGCCGATACACAGGCTGGCCATGCCACGTTGTGCGCCTTCACATTGCAGGGTCTTCAGCAGGTGCAGAACGATGCGTGCACCACTGGCGCCAACCGGGTGTCCCAGTGAAACGCCACCACCATCAACATTCAGATGTTCCTCGTCGATAGGTTTGAAGGCCTGCTCAAGCCCCAGCTCACGGGTGCAGTAGTCTTCACTTTGCCAGGCGCGCAGACAGGATTGTACCTGGGCGGCGAAGGCCTCGTTGATTTCCCAGTAGTCGATATCACTGCTGTCGAAGCCGTTGCGCACGAGGATCGGTGCCATGGCATGTACTGGCCCCAACCCCATCTGGGCGGGATCCACACCGGCCCACTGGCTGTCACATATCTGTCCGATCACAGGTAGTTTGTGCTTTTCCACAGCGTCTTCCGAGGCCAGAATCAACCAGGCGGCACCGTCGGTAATCTGGGCGCTGTTGCCGGCGGTTATCTTGCCGAATGGCCGTTCAAACGCCGGTCGTAATTTCGCCAGTTTTTCCACACTGCTGTCCGGGCGGCAACCGTCATCGCTGTTGTAGTATTTTCCGGCAGTATCGTAAAGGGTTTCGATTTCATCCAGGCGCCCCTGTTCCGCCGCCTTTGCCAGACGTTGATGACTGCGTGTTGCGAAGGCGTCCATTTCATCACGACTGACGTTGAAACGATGGGCGAGAATTTCAGCCGTTTGCCCCATGTTGAGGCCTGCAATCGGATCGGTCAGTCCACACAGCAGACCGATAATCGGTTTGAGAAAGGCAGGGCGGAAAGCCAGGGCGGATTTTAGTTTGTCTGCCGGCTTGCGCGCCGTACTGAACGTACCCAGCCACGCAGCCATGGCACTGCTGAACAACAACGGCGCATGGCTCATCGCTTCAGTACCGCCAGCCAGCACCAGTTCTGAACGGCCGCTGGCGATATCCTGCGCAGCGCAATCAAGTGCCTGCATGCCGGAGGCGCAATTACGTTGTACCGTCCAGGCCGGCACCTTGTCGCCACAACCGAGCCGAAGCGAGACGACACGCGCAATATTGACTTCATGCGGTCCGGCCATGACGCAGCCGAGGATAACCTGGTCGAAGTCCTCTGCGCTGAACGGCTGCCGGTAGAGCAGGGCACGTCCGGCCTGAAATGCCAGGTCGGAGGCGTGAAACGGGCCGGGTTTGTTGCGCGCACGCAGAAACGGCGTGCGCGCCCCGTCTACAACGTAGACTGGCCGGCCTGTGGCGAGGGGGTTGGGTTGCGCTGCCATGAGCTGTTTTTCTCCTTCCAGTAATCGCCGGGAAATTCATCGACACTGACTACCCGTTGTCTTGCCTCGATAGCCGTACGCACCTGTGCTGCTTCGCGTTCGTCAATCACACCAGCCGAAACACCTTCGACCAGGCACTGTTCGGGGTCGCCAGACTCAAGTTGACCACTGCGCATCGCGTTTCGCAAGTTCCTCAGTATCGGTTGTGCTGCGGTGGTACATTCCAGTGCAACTTCAAGCTGGTTAATCGGGTCATTTTCATCGTCGGAAATAAACAGTCCTTCGGTAAGCCGTTCACGGGCTGTACCCGCACGAAGAATGATATTGGCTGCTCGTTGAAGCAGCGCATCATCCGGCGCACGATAGCTTGCATTGTATGGAAACAGTATCCATTTCAGGACACGCCCCAGCGCACGGTTGGGCAGGTTGTCGTAAACTTCAAACAATTTCTGCTGTGCCTGGTAGAGCGAATCGCGTACCACCCACTCCAGTAAAGGCTGGTCTGCGGCCTGGCGGCCTTCATCTTCAAAACGCTTCAGTGCGGCGGATGCAAGATACATCAGGCTCAGCACGTCACCCAGCCGTCCGGAGATGGACTCTTTTCGTTTGAGTTCGCCGCCGAGTGTTAACAACGCTGATTCTGCGGTAACAGCAAAGACCGCACTCAGCCGCGTCAACTGGCGATAATAGCGGGCTTCCCCGCTATGGGTCGGCGCCTGTGCAAAACGTGCGCGGGTCAGGCCGTGGAAAGTGGCGCGGGCCAGGTTGCTGGTCAACAGTTTGATATGACTGAACAGCGCCTGATCGAATGCCACCACATTGTTATTTTGTGCCGACTCCATTTCCTTCAACAGCCAGGGATGACAACGGATTGCCCCCTGACCGAAGATGATCAGGCTGCGGGTCAGAATATTTGCCCCCTCTACGGTGATGGAAATGGGGATAGCCTGGTAGATGCGTGCCAGGTAATTATGCGGTCCCATGCAGATTCCCTTGCCACCATGAATATCCATGGCATCGTCGATCACCCGGCGCATGCGTTCGGTCAGGTGATATTTGACGATGGCCGAAGCAACGGAAGGTTTTTCACCGCGATCAACCGCCAGTGTCGTCAGGCCACGCGCCCCATCCATGGCATAGGCATTACCCGCTATACGACCCAGGACTTCGGAAATACCTTCAAACTTGCCGATCGGCGTCTTGAACTGTTTGCGCACGGCGGCGTAGGCACCGCAGGTGCGTGCAACCAGCTTGCCGGCGCCGGTGCTGAGTGCCGGCAGCGAAATAGACCGACCGTCAGCCAGGGATTCCATCAGCATGCGCCAACCCTCACCAATGCGTGCCTGACCACCGATAATCCAGTCCATCGGGATAAACACATCCTTGCCGCGATTGGGGCCATTCATAAAAGCCTGGTTGAGCGGGAAGTGACGATTGCCGATATCGATGCCGGGGGTATCCGTCGGGATCAGTGCCAGCGTAATACCGCGTTCCTCCTTGTCACCGATCAGGTGCTCGGGATCAAACAACTTGAAAGCAAGCCCCAGCACCGTGGCAACCGGCCCCAGGGTGATGTAGCGCTTTTCCCAGTTAAGGCGAATACCCAGTGTTTCCTCACCGTTAAACGATTGACGGCATACCACACCGTTATCCGGCATGGCGGCGGCATCGCTGCCGGCCTCGGGACCCGTGAGCGCGAAGCAGGGAATCTCTTCACCGCTCGCAAGACGGGGCAGGTAGTAATTCTTTTGTTCTTCAGTGCCGTAATGCAGCAGTAATTGTGCAGGGCCGAGTGAGTTGGGCACCATGGTGGTGACGGCTGCCGTGATACTACGGCTGGCAATTTTCAGGACGACGCTGGAGTGGCCGTGGGCGGTAAATTCCAGTCCGCCATACTGTTTCGGGATTATCATGCCGAAGAAGCGTTGCTGTTTGAGGAATTGCCACACCGGGAGGGGAAGATCGTGTAAATCTTCGGTGATTTTCCAGTCATCAATCATACGACACAATTCATTCACCGGGCCATCGATGAAAGCCTGTTCTTCTGCATTCAGGGCCGGCTTGTCATAGGCCAGCAGTTTTTGCCAGTCAGGGCTGCCACTGAACAGATCGGCTTCCCACCAGGTGCTGCCGGCCTCCAGTGCCTCACGCTCGGTGTCGGATACTGACGGCATTAATTTCCTGAACATCTGCAGGATGGGCTGACTGATAACCTTGCAGCGCAAGTTCGGGAAACCCAGCACAGCGGCGACCGGAATAAATACCAGCCACACAGGTGTCAGCACCCAGGCACTGACGGCATGCAGTGAGGGCCAGATCAGCAGATAGGCACCGATGACACCGCTCCATGCCCAGGCAGGTGCGCGTCGTGCAGCCAGGCTCCAGATCGCTGCGATAACGATGATTACTTCCAGTAGTGTCGCCATGATTACGCTCCCGAATCGTCAGCTGGTTTTTTCGATACCTGAAGGTTCGACTCCATCAACACCCTTTTCGTTCGAACCGGGGCCTGTTGTACTGTTTTCGAGAGGTTCCGGTTCAGGTGGTGATGCCGTTTGCTGCGTAGCCCCGGTTTCCGGCTGTACGATGGGTATAAAGCATTCACCATCGTCATTGCATATCCGTCCCTTCTTGTCCCAGGGCAGCTCCCGGTAAGAGGGCATCTTGCCAAAATCCAGGTGCGGGCATTTGATGATGTCAAAGTAGGGCGAGTAATCAAAATCGCGCGGTGTGAACAGGCGGGTATTACGTGGAATCATGCGTATTGAGCCATCGCGTTTTTCTTCCAGCACCGGCAACACAGGAAACTTTACTGCGGCGAAGGCCGCCGCGAGCATTGATGAGCATACCGAGCGCGTGGGTGTACCGGCGTTGTGCTCAAAAAGACTGGAACGCCAGCGGCGCGGAATCACACTGTAGGGAAACAGGAAGCGAGCAAGATCGAGCAGCTGACGAAGATCATAGTCAAAGCCCAGGTGTTGCAGTGAGTATTCCATGACCTTTTGCGCATCCTGACGTGTCAGTCCGGTCGGTCGGCAGATGCGCAACGTGTCGTCACGGTACTTGCTCAACGGGTTGACCGCCGTACCCTCGCCGAGCCAGGCCTCGATGACCAGTTGTTCATTGGGATCACCGTCGTAGAAACTCAGTATCTTTCCACGCAGGTCAGGGTCATCGACATCATGAACACGGCCGATGTACAGGGCGGAATGTGACCAGGGACTCTGGGTGATGGTACGGATAATGTCAGACACACGGCTACGCCCTTCGACGAGAATGACGTCGCAGGGGCGAACTTCGTAACGAACACGATCAAAATCGCAAAGTGGTGGAGAGGTGTGCGGTTGTTCTGTCGTCAGCCAACGGACGATTTTCCTCCCCAGCCAGGCTGCTGGATTAAACGCCATACAACCTCCGTTCGTTGTTTATACGCAGATATTGGACACCCGCAGCAGTGATCTGTCCGGGCGCTCAATCCGTGATCTATATTAAAGGATAGCGGCAAATTCCTTGTAATATATAATATTATATAATCAATGAGATATATGATATTTAATGAAACAACATGAGCTATTTCACGGTATCTTTATGACGCCACGCTGATTCATGGGTAAATAGTCCCGCTTTGTGGGTCCGACATACAGCTGTCGTGGGCGACCGATACGCTGGTTGTCTTCGCTGATCATCTCCATCCACTGGGATACCCAGCCAACGGTACGGGCAATGGAAAACATCACGGTAAACATGTTGGTCGGTATGCCCAGCGCCCGGTAGATAAGCCCGGAATAGAAATCTACGTTGGGATACAGCTTGCGCTCAATAAAATAGTCATCGTTGAGTGCGATTTCCTCAAGCTTCAGGGCAAGTTCAAAATGGGGGTCATTGGCATCGCCCAGTTTCTCAAGCACCTCGTGACACATCTTCCGGATGATACGTGCGCGGGGGTCATAGTTCTTGTAGACCCGGTGGCCGAACCCCATCAGTCGGAACGGATCACTTTTATCTTTGGCACGCGCCAGGAACTTCGGTACATTGGCGACGTCACCGATTTCATCGAGCATTTTCAGCACGGCTTCATTGGCACCACCATGCGCCGGCCCCCACAGGGCAGCAATACCCGAAGCGATACAGGCGAACGGGTTGGCGCCGGAACTGCCGGCCAGACGCACGGTCGAGGTGCTGGCATTCTGCTCGTGGTCAATGTGCAGGATAAAAATCAGATCCAGGGCTTTTTCAGCCACTGTATTGAGGACGAAAGGCTCACAGGGCACGGCAAACATCATGTTCAGCAGATTCCCCGTATAACTGAGACTGTTGTCCGGGTACACCTGTGGTTCACCGATCGAATGTTTGTAACTGGCCGCTGCAATACTGGGCATTTTGGCAATCATGCGGTGTGCGGCAATCTCCCGATGGCGGGGATTATTGATGTCGGTGGAATCATGGTAAAAAGCGGAGAGGGAACCTACTACGCCAACCATGATCGCCATCGGGTGTGCGTCATGATAAAAACCCTGGAAAAAGCTTTTGAGCGATTCATTGAGCATGGTGTGGTGGATGATGATGCTACGGAAGTTATCCAGTTCCTGCTGCTGCGGCAGTTCGCCGTACAGCATCAGGTAAGCCACTTCAATGAAGTTACTCTTTTCTGCCAGTTGATCGATCGGGTAGCCCCGATACATCAACATGCCTTTTTCACCATCCAGATAGGTCAGCTGACTGTGACAGCTCGCCGTGGACAGAAAGCCGGGGTCGTAAGTGAAATAACCTGTTTCACGGTAGAATCGCCCGATATCGACCGCATCGGGTCCTTGTGTTGCCTTGCGTATGGGCAGCTCAATGCGCTTGCCGGTTCGGTTGTCAATTACGGTGACGGTATCATCGGCCACGGGCAAATTCTCCTTTTGCAAAGCCACAGCTTATGGCAGTAATTCAATATCTTCCCGAACCATGTCGGCAGATCGATCAAAATCCTGTTGCTCCGCCGTGTTCAGTTTTAATTCAATAATTTTTGACAGGCCGTTTTCATCGAGTACGGCGGGGACGCCCATGGCAATACCGGTCTGACCGTACTCGCCATCCAGAATACTCACACAGGGCAGGATACGCCTGCGATTATAACGAATGGCGTCCACCATCGAGGCGATGGCCGCCGCTGGCGAGTCATAAGCGCTGCTGTGTTTTTTCAGGGCAAGAATTTCACCGCCACCCTGACGAGTACGCTCTGCAATCTGCTGGATAGTGGCATCCTCGATAAAATGCTCGATGGGTATACCTGCGATGTCGGTAAAGCGGGCCAGGGGAACCATGGCGTCACCATGACCGCCCAGTACCAGGGCGGAAATATCCTTGATCGAGTACCCGGTTTCGAGCGCAATGAAACTGATCATACGCGCTGTATCCAGTGCGCCGGACTGGCCAAAAACACGCTGTCGTGACCAGCCAGTACGTTGCCAGGCACGCCAGGTTAATACATCCACCGGGTTGGTCACCATCATGATCATGGAATCAGGCGCATATTTCATGGCGTTGTCGACGAGGCCGTCAATAATGCCCAGATTGGCTTCCAGTACATCCGAACGTGACATGCCTGGCTTGCGTGGGAAACCTGCGGTAATGATGATCATGTCAGCGTCCTGCATGATCGCCGGATCAGTGTCTCCGGTGACGCGCGTATCGAAGCGTAGCAGGGAAGCGGATTGCTGGATGTCGAGTGCAACACCCTGGGGGACGCCTTCATGAATATCCAGCAGCGTTACCTCGCGGCATAACTCCTCTTTGGCCAGAATCTGGGCAGTTGATTCACCCACACGCCCCGCACCAACAATACAGATTTTTTTCATTGTAATCTCCCTGCCTGTGTAAACCCTCTATTCTGACTATAGCCAGCGACGTGCCAGCCAGCCAATCAGTTCCAGAACCCTGTCACCCCAGAAGCGTTGCTTCCAGCACACGTTGCAGATTGCTTCTGACGATAACAAATCCTCATTGAATTGGGTTTCAAGCTGACGGCAAAGTTCCATCTCATGCGTGAACAGGTTGAGTTCATAGTTGAGAAAAAAACTTCGGTAATCAATATTCGATGTCCCGATAACCGCCTGCTGACCATCAACGATAACTGTTTTGGCATGCAGGACGCGAGGTAAATATTCATGAATCCGCACACCGGCATCAAGCAGGGGAGCATAAACCGCACGCGCTGCCCAGCGGGCAACACGTATATCACTTTTTGCCGGGACAAGAAGATGAACTTCAATGCCCTGTCTGGCTGCGCGTGAAAGTAACTGTTGTGTGCGGTGGTCCGGGATGAAGTAAGGCGTCGTAAGGTGAATGCTGTGTTGCGCACCGGCCAGTATCTCGCGAAACAGGCGATTCATGTGGCGACGGCTGCCATACGCATAGTTTGAGACCAGAAGGTTATGGTATGAAGCCGTGTAGCGTAGCCGGGGACGTTTCCAGCGGCGCCAGAAGTTGTTAAACAGTTGTCTTGCCTGAACCGCCAGTTCTCCACCAAAACGAACATGTGTGTCACGCCAACGTTCGGGACCATAGACAGACAGGGAGTTCTCACGATGAATATTGAAACCGCCAACCCAGGCAGTTTCACCGTCAATCACCAGCAATTTTCGGTGATTGCGCCGGTTGTAGCGCCAGGGCCGGCGCCAGTCCCAGTGGTGAAACCAACGCACCTGAACGCCATGCGCCACCATCCCTTTCATCAACGACCTGGCTGACCAGAACAGGGAGCCGGCCGCATCAATATGAACCCTGACCCGGATACCGGCCTGCGCCTGTCTGGACAGCTGCTGCGCGAAACGCCGTCCGATTTCGTCGTCGGCAAAGATGTAGCTTTCCAGAAGAATTTCAGAGCGCGCCCCGGCAATCTGCGCCAGCATGTCATCGTAAAGCAAATCACCTTCGATAAAGAGCGTGAAATGCTCGTCAGTCACGCGAATTGAAACTAGCGCCTGAAACGAAGGATTTCGGCCTTGTGCTGCCGGTTTTCAGTAAATTCTTCTATTGGAATCGGGTGACCGATATGAAATCCCTGCACGTAGTCAACGCCTGTTTCCCTGAGAATTTGTAACGCTTCTTCCGATTCGACATATTCCGCTGTGGTTTTCATATTCATCATACGGGCTATTTCACAGATCGATTTAACCATCATCCGGTCAACATCACTGCTGGCGATATTACGCACAAAGGCACCGTCGATCTTGACGATATCGACGGGTAAATCTTTCAGGTAAGCCAGTGACGACAAGCCACTGCCAAAATCATCCAGGGCAAACAGGCAACCCTTGTCGCGTAGCGCCTTCATGAACTGCGTTGCCTTGCTGACATTGGATATAGCGGCTGTTTCAGTGACTTCGAAACACAGTTTTCCGGTCGGAAAATCGGAATGACCGATACGTTCAAGCGCATAGTCACGGAATGTATCATCGCAAAGCGACAGGGCTGACAGATTGACCGAACACATTTCCAGTTCGGCAAGCGCCTCCGGACGTTGTTCAAACCAGCTCAACGTCTGGTTTAGCACCCACTGGTCAAGTTTGGTAGACAGGTTATAGCGCTCGGCTACCGGCATGAAGGCACCGGGGTTGATCATGACATCAGCATCGCGCAAGCGGATCAGAATTTCCATACGCTTGCCGTTCCGGTCGCCTGTGCAGGGAGCAATCTCCTGGGCAAACAGGCTGAATGCATCAGTATCCAGAGCCTCGGTGATACGACTTGCCCAACGTCCGTCACCCACCTTGCCAATAATGGCCTGGTCACCAGGATGAAAGACATGAACACGATTTCTACCAAGCTGTTTGGCCTCATAACAGGCCGAGTCGGCAAGACTGAGCACATCCTCGACTGAACCCGAGTGCTGTATGGGCACGACACCGATACTGGCGCCGATACTGAAACGTTGTGTTTTCCACTGGAAACGGAAATCCTCGATTCTTTCACGTATCCGGTTGGCGAGCACCTCGGCCTGTTCGAGTGGACAGTGTTCCATCAGGATGGCGAACTCATCTCCGCCAAGTCGGGCCAGTGTGTCGCGAGAGCGGATTTGCCGGCTCAATAACGCCGCTATCTGACGCAAGAGCTCATCTCCTGCACCGTGTCCACAGGTATCATTAATGACCTTGAACTGATCAAGATCGAGATAGCAGAGCACGTGATGATCATCACCTGAGTTGCCAGACGCAGCAAGCATGCGGCGCAGACGACTATCAAACTCACGCCGGTTGATCAACTGGGTAAGTTCATCATGAGTAGCCTGGTAGGAGAGCTGTTTTCGCAGTTCATGTTGCTCGGTGATATCACGGCAAAGGACCAGCATGCGCGGTTGACTGGTGTCAGGATCCAGATTGACACGCTGGTGTATCCAGATGACGGAACCGTCTTTTCTTATTTTCCGGTACTCGATACCATTACTTTCAACCGGATCAGTGAACCGTTCAGTAATATAGGCCAGAACACGTTCACGATCTTCGGGATGGATGACCATTGTTGCCGGTTGTCCCACCAGTTCATCAACTTCGTAACCCAGTATTTTTGCACCGGTGCGATTAATTGATTCAAACTCACCCTGTGTATTTACAATAGAGTAGATATCCGGCGCATTATCGTAGAGGGTCTGGTAGCGTGCATCACTGACCTTGCGCGCTTCTTCCGATTTAACCGTCTCGGTAATATCCTTGAATATTCCACGGGTCGATACAGCCTCGCCATTCTTGAAGATTGCCCCGCAGTCACCTTCAAGATGTATCGTTTCACCTGTCTTTGTGACGAACATAAAATCGATGAGGTGCAATGACTCACCGGATTTCAGACGTAAAAAACGTTCCTGGCAGCATTGCATGCTGTCCGGATGCAAGACATCGGTCAACACCAGATGGCTGACTTCATCGGCGGTGTAGCCCATGGTGTCGCACCAGGCGCGGTTGGTGTAGAGGAAACGACCGTCCTGCGCCAGGCACTGGATGAGATCGCTGGTATTATCGAAAATATCAAGATAACGCTCCCGGCTTACCCGGATTTCTTCTGCGAGCAGTTGTTGCTGTTTTCTTTTCTCCGCCTGCCGGATAACAAACGGGATGAGGGCACACAGCCTGTGCAGCGAGGCAGGCGTATTAATTACGAACTGATCGATACCCTCTTCAAGGCAGGCGAGGGCAAGAGGTTCAGCACCCGTTTCCGTGACAAGAATCACAGGGAGACTTTCACTGTTGTACTGCTTCAGTAGTGGCTTGAGTTCCCGTGCTGAAAAGTCATCCAGCTCAAGCTCACTGATGATGATGTCCGGACGCTGATCGCCACTGGTGAGCGCATCGACAAACAATTGACGTTGATCGGTGCAAATCAGGCTAAACGCGAAGTCAGCATTTTCCAGCGAATGCTGAATCGCATCGCGGGTCGGTGCTGAACATGAAACCAGGATGTTGTATTTACTCACTATTCTCAACCACGTAGTCTAATCCCCGCAAGTTTAATAAAATATGACCCGGGCTGTCGCTACCTATTTCGCATTTAAACAATTTATAATCGGATGCCACCAGCATGAATCTGCAAAAAATTCACAGATTCACCGAATAATCATGGAGTTATAAATTATTTCTGAGTATGTACTATAACTATGAAGCTTAGCATTATCATCCCCACCTGTAATGAGGCCGCCAACATCGGAACACTCCTCAGCGACCTCCAGCCATTTCGGCAAAGAGGCCACGAGCTTATTGTAGTTGATGGTGGGAGCCAGGATGACACGCTGGCCATTGCCCGTCCGTTCTGCGATCAATGTCTGTTGTCAGAACCGGGCCGTGCCATCCAGATGAGTGCGGGTGCCTGCGCGGCGAATGGCGAAGTGTTGTGGTTCCTGCATGCAGACTCATCCGTTCCTGCCTGTGCGGACCTGAAGATTGCACAGGTATTGGCCGGTGCGGAGTGGGGCGGTTTTCCGGTGCGTCTTTCCGGCCGGCTATGGCTACTCAGAGTTGTTGAGCGATTGATGAATACGCGCTCGCGGTTAACAGGCATTCTTACCGGCGACCAGGGCATTTTTGTAAACCGGCAACTCTTTGAGCGTGTCGGTGGATTTCGCGACATGCCCCTGATGGAAGATATTGATCTGTCCACCCGGCTCAGACGTGTCACGCGTCCCGTACTGGCCAACGTTGTTCTGGGTACTTCCAGCCGCCGCTGGGAAACACGTGGCGCGGCGCGAACCATTGTTCGTATGTGGTTACTGCGCCTGGCCTTTTATCTCGGTGTACCCGCCCGCTATCTTGCGGCTTACTATGTCTGAGCAGGGCGCTTTCCGTTATCCCGATGCCTGTATCATCATCTTTGCCCGGGCGCCGGAACATGGCCGGGTGAAAACACGCCTTGCCGCCGGGATAGGCGCTGATGCTGCACTGGTGGTCTATCGGCAACTGCTGGAACATACCCTTCAGACCGTAGCAGGGAGTCAGCTCGCCCCGTTTGAGTTGCACATTGATGGCGACATGACGCATCCCTTTGTGCAGCACATTGCTGCGCAGACAGGTGCAAAGCTCGTGATGCAGGAGGGTGATGATCTTGGAGAGCGTATGTACCGGGCACTCGATCAGGCATTACAGCACTGTGAGACGGCACTGGTTATTGGCACTGATTGCCCGGTCATGGATGCAGCCTATCTTGAACGTGCATTGCGACAACTGGCCGGCAGTACGGGCGTTGTCGTAGGCCCCAGCGAAGATGGTGGTTATGTGTTGATTGGTACATCACAGGCAGATAAAAGGGTATTTCGCCATATCAGCTGGGGCTGTGATAGTGTGATGCAACAAACCCGGACTGCACTGGGTGCAGCGGGTATTAATTTCTCCGAACTTGACGTTTTGTGGGATATTGATTACCTCGAAGACTTCAGGCGCTGGCAACGTGTCAGCCAGATGAGCACATGAATCAGGCATAGAGACAGGAAAGGAATTATGAGTCAGTCGCAATCCGATGAAATTCGCCAGAACGTTCGCCAGGCCTACAGCGATGTTGCCGAGGCCAGTAACGAAGGCACATGCCATGGCGAGGCTTCTTCCTGCTGTGGTGTATCGGAAGATGAACAGATCAACACACTGATTTCGACTCGTCTGGGGTACTCACAAAAAGACCTCGACAATGTGCCGGATGGTGCTGATATGGGGCTGGGTTGTGGTAACCCTCGTGCCATTGCCAGCCTGAAGCCCGGCGAGGTCGTGCTTGATCTGGGTAGTGGTGGCGGTTTTGATGCCTTTCTTGCGGCGCGGGAAGTTGGTGAGAAGGGATGCGTTATCGGTGTGGATATGACCCCGACCATGGTCAGCAAGGCACGCGTCAATGCCGAAAAGGGGGCTTTTAGCCAGGTTGAATTTCGTCTTGGCGAAATCGAGCACCTGCCCGTCGCTGATGCGACTGTCGATGTCATCATTTCAAACTGCGTTATTAATCTGTCGCCTGACAAACCCCAGGTGTTCCGCGAAACCTGGCGTGTTCTGAAGCCTGGCGGACGACTGGCTATCTCTGATGTGGTGGCCAGTACTGAACTGCCGGAATCCATGCGCAATGATCCTTACCTGCATTCTGCCTGTATAGCCGGTGCATCGCTGGTCAGCGAACTGGAAAGCTGGCTGGAAGCGGCAGGGTTTGTGGAGATTATGATTCAGCCGAAAGATGAATCACTGGACTTTATCAAAGACTGGGCACCGGGCCGGGGCGTTGAGGACTATGTCGTCTCGGCGACGATTGAAGCGGTGAAACCCGGCTCAGTCTGACACCTTGTCCCGATCATCAGACAGGGTATCAATCAGGGCACAGTTGACACCCTCAGCCTCACTCTGATGGCAGGCATCAATCATGCGGCTGAGTGTTGTGTGCATACGCTGCAAGTCATCAATCCGGGTGCCGACCAACTCGCGTTTCTGCTCGGCCATATGGCGCGCAGTACGACAACATCCGTCATTCAATTGCAGTAATTCGGCAATTTCCTTTAACGAAAACCCCAGTCCCTTGGCACGTTTGATAAAGTGAATGCGGGATATGACCGATTGCGGGTAACGCCGGTATCCCTGGAGGGGTCTGGGTGGCTCGCGTAATAAACCGATGCGTTGGTAGTAACGTACTGTTTCAACATTTACGCCGGCTCTTTTTGCCAGCGTGCCGATCGTCAGAGTCTCTTCCATCGCGTGCATAGCAGCGAGTGTACTCGCGCTATATAAGGTGCGCCAGCACCGGGATAGACCGATGCTGGCGCAATGCCGTGTTAAGAACCGAACTCACTACGCAGGTATTTGATGACGTTGCGCAGATCTCCATCCGTGAGATTGCCATTTCCCCCACGAGGGGGCATAGCCATCGGCGAGCCGGGCGTCTGAAACCCGTTCATGACATTTTCCAGCAGTTCCTCATCGCTTTTGCTCAAACGCCCCTCTGGATCCGTAAAATCAGGAACGCCGGCAAAAGCGCCTCTGCCTTCCGCACCGTGACAGGCAATGCAGGTTTGCTGGTAGACCTCCTTGCCGGACATTGTACTGGCGGATGATTCATCGGTGCTCGCAGGCGCCTGTTTGACGAATGCGACATTAGACGTCTGCAGGAATGTCAGAATATCCCTGGCCTCTTGCCCGGTAAGGCCGGCACGGACGCGCATATGGAAGACAGTCGTCAGCCACTGGTCATCACGCAGTTCATTGGCCGGCCTTATATTGTGACAACGTGAGCAATTATCGGCCCAGGCCTGCGAGCCGCGGGCAAAATCACCCGGTTCAGGATAGTCGAATGCAGCAGCCGGCAATGAGAGCAGTACTGACGCCCCAATGGAGATGGCGGCCACGGTTGTTTTAAGCGGTGTAGTCAAACGTGTTTTCATCGTCATCACTCCTTAGAAGCCGTAAGCCAACTGACTCAGGAAGCGGTTGTCGTCAGTAACGCTTCCCTTTTCACCGTCGTTCAGTTCATAGGTGAATTTAGCCATAAAGTTGTTGGTGAAAAGATAGTTCAGGCCCAATGCCCATTGCTCCTGGTCCTGTGTATTAACGGCAGAATCAAAATCGGTATAGCGTACAGCGACCTCCCATTTTGTTGGAAGAAAACGGTAGGCTGCCTGTGTGTACCAGGATTCCCAGGTCTCAGAACGCGAGGCTGTCAGACCATTGTTTGCGGAACCCACTCGCGTTTTGACGTACTCACCACGTATACCCAGTGAACGGTGTGAAAAGTTAAAGTCTGCACCAACGACGCGGTAGTCACGTTCGCTCTCGTTCAGTACCAGCGCAGGTAAACCTGAACTGTCTTCCAGTTCCGTCACGGTTCCCTTGCCAGTGGCACCGGAAACACCAAACTCCAGACCGGGTATTGGCAGAATGCCAAAGCGTCCGCCGTAGACCATTTTTCCATCGTTATCAGCACCAAAGCCCTCCGCACGTACGCCTTCAAGTCCGAACTCAACCTGATCTTCTGTTTCGGAATTAAACTCCGGACCATTGCCGGCGTACACCGCAAAGTTGGTTCGTACACGGCCAATCGGGAAACCACCGCGTAACTGGGCACCGGTCTCCGAGGTAGGTGCAGCACCGTCATGGCCGAACCCGGGTGGTGCGGATGACATTTTATTGATCCATGAAGGGTGCAGGTTCTGGCGGAACTGACCGACCGGACTGAGGAACTTGCCCGCCACAAGCGTGACATAGTCATTCAGGAAAAGGTCAACCGTAAGATATTCCATTCCAACTTCGGTTTCCCCGTCATTTTTAACTTTGAACTCCAGTTCGGATTCCAGCATAACCAGGTCACGGTACTGGAAATGGAAAATCGGCGAAAAACCACCCACATTAAAGCTTCCATCATCGCCCTGTGTTTTTGTATATCCAACGTCGGCGTAACCGGCCATATGGATCAGGGTGTTTGGTGATTTCCATTCTTCAGCCGAAGCGGCACGTTTTTCAACCCGTTCCAGGTCAGCACGGGTAACGCTGGATTCTTCCTGTTCATCCAGCTGTTTCTGCACCTGTTCAAGTTGCTTCTTCAGTGTTTCTACCGTGTCCCGCAATGATTCGAGATTGTCGGCGGAGTAAGCCGGCATCGGAAACGAGGCAACGCATAAAGCGAGTGCCAGTGGTTTCATTTTCATGAGAGTTTGTTTCATCGGTTTGTCTCCCGGTTTGTACTCCGGACACACAGGCTCCCGGAGCAAAGTGGTATTGCGTCTTTTGTGCCAGCCGTCTGGAGGCAAGGCAATGCTACACAAGCGTAGCAAAGTGCGGGGATTCCGCCGTCAGAGGCTGATTCGGGGAGGGTGAAACAGTGGGTGTGGCTTCAGGCCGGTGAGTCTTTGTACAGGCCGGGGCATATATGATTGCCCGGCGTATTCCATACTATTCACAGGGCCACTAACCGGCAGATTCAATACGCTGCTGAATAGCTGGCAGTGGCCGCCGCAAGGTTTATCTTCACAGCTGTCGTCATGACAGCAGAAACCCTGTTGTGCAGGATTGGCCATCTGCAGCAGAACAGGGGAATGATTCCCCCGGGCCATGACCGACGTTGATTCAGTATGATCACAATCATCCGCCAACGCCCGGGCTGCTGAAAACAATGGAGTGGCCATCAGGGCCACCGCCAGTATCCAGCTTAATAGTCCTTGCATTGTGCTGTCGTGCATCTTCATGACAACACGAGGCTAATCGCCTGCGTAACAGCTCGCATTGACCTGAATCAACTTTCTGTACAGCTGTTACCTCAACCGTCAGTGTCTGCCATGGGCCTGCCTCGCATGTACAGCCGCAGTATCAGTCACGGGAAATACGCCCTGATTTGATCTGGTGACTGCGCCAGATCATGAAAGCGGCGGGTATGACCAGCAGTGTCAATATGGTTGCGCTGATCATACCTCCGACCATAGGTGCTGCGATGCGACGCATGACTTCTGATCCGGTTCCGGTTCCGAGCATGATCGGCAACAGACCGGCTATGATCGCAGCAACTGTCATCATAATGGGGCGTACGCGCATCAGCGCACCTTCAATAATGGCTTCGCGCAGTTCTTTCATGTCAACGCTGCGTTTTTCACGCCAGGCATGTTCCTGGTGTCGTCGGTAAGCCTGATTAAGGTAGACCAGCATGATGACACCTATTTCGACCGACACGCCGGCCAGTGCGATGAAACCGACACCAACGGCCACCGAGATATCATAGTTCAGCGCGTACAGCAGCCAGATGCCGCCCACCAGCGCCAGCGGCAGAGTGCCGAGGATAATCAACACCTCGGTGAATCGCTGGAAGTTCAGATACAACAGCAACACGATAATACCGAGGGTGACGGGCACAACTGTCGCCAGTTTTTGCTTGGCGCGCTCCATGAACTCATACTGACCCGACCAGTTGAGCGAATAGCCGGCAGGCAGGTCAAGTTGATCGGCAATAACCTGCTTGGCCTCCTTGACATAGGAACCCAGGTCACGATCCCGGATATCAATATAGATCCAGCCATTGAGGCGGGCATTCTCACTCTTGATCACACCCGGCCCACTGACTATTTTGACATCGGCAACATCACCCAGCGCGATCTGGGCGCCGGCTGGTGTACGAATAGGTAATTCTGCCAGTTTGACTTCCGAGTCCCGTACCGAGCGTGGATAACGCAGGTTGACAGGGTAACGTTCCAGTCCCTCGATACTTTCAGTGACATTCATGCCACCCACAGCGGTACTGACGATTTGTTGTACATCGGCAATATTGAGTCCGTAACGTGACGCCGCTGTGCGGTTGATATCGACCAGGACATAACGACCACCGACAACACGCTCGGAGAATACCGACACAGTGCCAGGCACGGGCGTCAGGATACGCTCAATATCCTTGCCGATCTCCTGGATCACTTTCAGATCGGGACCGGCCACCTTGATGCCGACCGGTGTCTTGATACCGGTTGCCAGCATGTCGATACGGTTCTTGATCGGCATAACCCAGGCATTGCTCATACCCGGGATTTTGACCAGTGCATCAAGCTCACGACGCAACTTGTCCATGGTCATGCCTTCACGCCACTCGTCCAGCGGTTTGAGCTGTATGGTGGTCTCGATCATGGTCAGCGGTGCAGGGTCGGTCGCCGATTCGGCACGGCCGACTTTACCGAATACCCGTTTGACTTCGGGTACAGTGGCAATCAGCTTGTTAGTCTGCTGGATGATTTCCTGGGCCTTGCCGATGGAGACTGCCGGGAAGGTACTCGGCATGTACAGCAGGTCGCCTTCGTTGAGGTCGGGCATGAACTCGGAACCAAGACCCTTGTCCAGCGGCCACAAACCCGTCAGCGGCCAGAGCATGGAGGCGGCTGCCAGCGTTGAAACCAGTACGATGGTTTTGGGCATGGCGAGTACGCGATAAATAACCGGTCGATAGCCGGCGATTAACATCCGGTTTACCGGGTTCTTGTCCTCGGCCAGTATCTTGCCGCGGATGAAATATCCCATGAGCACAGGCACCAGCGTGATCGACAGGCCGGCTGCCGCCGCCATCGCATAGGTCTTGGTGTAGGCCAGTGGCGAGAACATGCGACCTTCCTGTGCTTCCAGCGTAAACACCGGCAAGAAACTCAGGGTGATAATCAGCAGGGAGAAAAACAACGCGGGGCCGACTTCGGACGCCGCTTTTGCGACAATCTCCCATCGGTTTTCCTCCGTGATTGTTTCGTCCTCCATGTGTTTATGCATGTTCTCGATCATGACAATGGCCGCATCCACCATGGCTCCGATGGCGATCGCGATACCCCCCAGTGACATGATGTTGGCGTTAATACCCTGTATATGCATGACGATAAAGGCCACCAGAATGCCGACAGGCAGACTGATCAGCACCACCAGTGCCGAGCGGATATGAAACAGGAAGACCGCACACACTATGGTGACAACAATAAATTCCTCGACCAGTTTTTCCTTCAATGTATCGATAGCGCGATCAATCAGACCGGAACGGTCATAGGTCGGCACAATCTCGACACCTTCCGGCAGGCTTTTCTGCAGAGTTTTCAGTTTCTCCTTTACACCTTCAATGGTTGTCAGTGCATTTTCACCCCAGCGCATAATAATCACGCCACCGACCACTTCACCTTCACCATCCAGTTCCGCGATACCACGACGCATTTGTGGACCAAGACGGATATCGGCGATGTCTTCCAGCAGCACCGGCGTACCATTGGCATTCATGCCCAGCGGGATTTTCTTGAGTTCCTCAACACTCTGGATATAGCCGGTGGCGCGCACCATATACTCGGCTTCCGCCATTTCGATAACTGAACCGCCAACTTCCTGGTTACCTCGTTGGATAGCACGCTTCACCTTGTCGAGCGAAATACCGTAGGCACGCAGCCGATCCGGATCAACAACGACCTGGTACTGTTTCACCATGCCGCCGATGGTGGAGACTTCAGAGACCCCCGGTACCGTCTGCAACTCATATTTCAGGAACCAGTCCTGAATGCTGCGTAACTGGGACAGATCATGCTTGCCGGTACGATCAACCAGTGCGTATTCATACACCCAGCCGACGCCGGTAGCATCCGGTCCCAATGCTGTGGTGGCGTTGGCCGGCAAACGGCTCTGTACCTGGCTCAGATACTCCAGCACACGCGAACGCGCCCAGTACAGGTCGGTGCCATCCTCAAACAGGATGTAGACGAAGGAGTCCCCGAAAAACGAGTAGCCGCGCACCGTCGTCGCCTTGGGTACCGACAACATGGTGGTGGTCAGCGGATAGGTCACCTGGTCTTCAACAACCTGTGGTGCCTGGCCAGGGAAACTGGTCTTGATAATAACCTGTACATCGGACAGGTCGGGAAGGGCATCAAGTGGCGTGTTCTTCAGTGAATACGCGCCCCAGGTAATCAGCCCGGCCGTCATCAGCAAGACCAGGAAGCGGTTTTTGACCGACCAGTGAATGATATTTGCAATCATGAGCTAAGTCTCTTGAGTGATTTTGTCGCCATAGCGTCGTGTTTCATTCCACGGGACTGATTGAGTCGATGAAGTAGTTACCCTGATCATCTTTTACCAGCATGAAATGCACTTTCGCACCAGGCGCGATACCGTCCAGACTGGCGTTATCGTTCAGCTTGAAATCCATCGTCATTTCGGGCCAGTCGAGCGCCTCGATCGGTTGATGAGAGATGTTCACACGGCGTTCCTCGGCAAAGATGTCATTGACGACGCCCATACCCATGAAGGTTTCATCCTTCGTTGCCTTGCTCTCTTTTTCGACATCATCTGATTCGACATCATCTGAACCCATGCGACTGAAGCTGGCTTTGAGACTGGCCTCGGAGTCGATCAGGAACTGGGCCGAGGTAACAACTTTCTCACCTTCATTCAGGCCTTCGATAATCTCAACCCGTCCATCGCTTTCCATACCGGCCAGAACCGGTACGGCACGAAAGCGTCCCTCGCCCAAAGACAGAATCACATGCTGCTGGGCGCCACCGGACTTGATCAAAGCCTCACGAGGTATGCTCAGCACATCGAGTTTCGGGCCGGCATAGATACGTACATCGGCGTACATATTGGGCTTGAGAACTTCATCGGGGTTATTGAAGCGAAGGCGCGTCTGCAGGGTACGTGTTTTCGGGTCAATCGTCGGGTAGACAAACTCCACGTTACCTTCCCATACCTGACCGGGCAGGTAGCCCAGACGGACTTCGGCAGGCTGGCCGGTCGCAACCCAGTCTGACTGGCGTTCAAAAACATCAACCAGTAACCAGACACTGGACAGATCGGCCAGTGTCATAACCTCCATATTGGGTTTGACATACATCCCTTCGCGTACATTCAGGTTATGTATGATCCCATCCTGGCTGGCGAGTATCCGTACTTGCTGGAACGCACGGCGTTTTTTTGCCACTTCACGAATCTGCTGTTTGCTCATGCCCAGCGCTTCCAGGCGTTCCCGGGAAGCCCGTCTCAGGTAGTCATTCTTACTCCGCAAAGACTGGATATATTCTTCCTGTGCGTTGACCACCTCACGGGAATACAACTCGAACAGTACATCGCCTTTTTTAACAGGCTCCCCGTTGGATTTTACATTGAGCTTTTCTATCCAGCCATCGGTACGCAGGTGTACATGACTGAGTTTGCGCTCATCGAAGGCTACATAGCCGACCGCTTCAATCAGACGCCAGAGTTTGCCGCGTTCAACCTTTGCGGTTCGAACACCGAGGTTTTGCACCATATCGGGATTAATCTTGACGATACCGACTTCGTTATCCGCATCCGCGTAAACCGGGACAAGATCCATACCCATGGGGGACTTGCCCGGTTCATCGCTATGGTAATTGGGGTCCATCGGTGCTACCCAGTACAACACTTCCTTGTCTTCAGCGGCGACTGCCGGGGTTGAGACAAGACCAGCGGCACTGATTACCGTCAGCAGGGCAAAATAAAGTGGATTTAAAGACAGTTTCATGGAGCCTCTCCGGGTTGGTTCAGGGCGTCAGTCTTGTCAGCAGCAAGAAACAGCAGGCGGGCTGCCGCCTTGGCACGATCGACGCGGATTCTGATGTCCTGCAAGCGCACATCCAGTTCCATCAATCGCGCCCGCATCAGGGTTGTAAATTCGTTGATACCATTTTGATAGGAAGACAGGGCGGCATCGGCGTTGGCGTGTGCCTCCTGTAACAAATTATCCCGGTACAAAACCTCCTGTTCGCCAAGTCGTTCCCAGCGTGCATACTCGCTGTCGAGCATGCGTTGCAGTTCACGCAAGCGTTCCTCACGCGCCTGGATCGCGGCATCAGCGAGTGATTGGCTGGCAGCCAGCTGCTTGTCCTGTCGCTTGTCGGTAAAAATCGGCAGGTCCAGCGTTACCGAGGCCGCCATCATGTCGTTGCGGGAAGTATTGTCCGGGTTGTCGCCAAACCGTTTGCGATACTGGATGCCAATATTAAAGCCGGGCTTGTATTGTTCGCGAGCCACCTTGACCAGTTGCTGACGAGCTTCCACACGCGCATTGGCTGCTATAATTACCGGGTGTAAAGGCAAATCGGTACGAAGGGTTTCCCGGCTGAGTGGAGCGGGGATCACCGGGAAACGCTCATCAACCGGTGCCCAGGCACGCTCACCCAGCCAGCGACCAAGTTTTGCTCGTTGTATATCGGCCTGTTTCTGGATGCGGGTAGCACGATCATCCAGGCGGGACAGTTCAAGTTGTGCCTGCAGGACATCCTGCTGACTGACGCGCCCGCTGGCAAAGTGGGAGCGGGTAATATCAACAAGCTGCTGGAACAGGTCGCGTGACTGTTCAATAATCCCTGCGGCACGTTGCTGGTAATACAGCTCCAGCCAGACCTGGCGGACATCACGCTGAATCTGCAACCGGGTACCCTGCGTGATGGACTCCTCCGCCTTGCCCAGCCACTCCGTACTGCGCTGGCGATATTCCAGCGTGTTCCCGCGCGGGAATGCCTGGGTTATACCGGTTCGTAACTGGGTGGTTGGCTCACGGCTGACGCTAAAATCGTTAACCGGTACATTCCACATGCCCAGCAGCAGCTTGGGATCAGGTAACTGGCCGCTGGCGATGGACTGCTCGCGCAACGCCTCGGCACGTGCGCGGCTGGCAACGACAGCAGGATCTTCTGCCAGCGCCAACTGTTCAGCCTCCGCAAGAGTCAGAACCGATGCGGCCTGCAGATTGTTTGCGACAAGCAGCAGGGCAAGCAGCAGGAAGGTTTCAGGCAGGCATTGTAATACTGTCATTTGCCTGTAATACATTTTGATGCGACACACAAACATGCCGGTAGCTCCCAAAGTGAGTCAAAACAATACACAACGCATCAGCGTGTGCATTAACGCGAAATCAGGGAGGTACTATACAGGGGGAGGGAGTGGTGGTGGAGCGATACGTGACAGCAGGCCGGCACTCCTGCTGGCGGTGTGTCTTATTGCGCTGTGATCCAGCCCGGCCAGGCCGGGAGCCAGAATCAGTGGCAGGCCATGGCCTGCCGAACAACCATGATTTCCACAGTTGTTATTGTTGCAACTGTCATCTTTGCAGTGCCTGCAGTCTGACATGGCCTGGTGGCTGTTTGCAGCGTGGATATTCTGGATATCTCCAATGCCGTCTGCGCTGCTCCTGTCCATCTTCGTACAATGCCCACTACCGCCCGCCGCCGTAGCCGCCACCACGTTAAATGAGGCGAAAGGCGACAGCGTCAGCAGCAGGGAAACCAGCAAAGACAATAGATTACGACTCAGCATGGCGGCACAGTATAAGGTAAGTCAGGGAACACGCAAGCTGTGACCTGTTAAATTCAGTTAAGTTCATTGGACTGTCCCATCGGCCGGTCTGGCAGAAACTGCATGATTAACAGATGCTGAAATGACAGAAACATTCCGTCAGGCGTCAGAAACTCCGGGAAGGAATCTTTTCAGCAACTGGTCAATCAATGCCCGATGTTCACCGTGAAGGGGAAATACCGCGAAACTCTTGAGTAAAATTTCTGGCGCGTCTGGTACACGCCACAGCTTTCTCACCGTCGTATCAGCTTCAACCAGCGTTGCCGGGAGATAGGCTGATCCACCACAGCTTTCGATGAGTCCCCGTGCGATACTGCCAACATTGGCACGTACGGCGGCGATGGGCCGCTGGGGGAAATAGCTTTCGTGCAGGCTGGTGAAGGATGTTCCCCAGTCAACCCGGACATATCCTTCAGATAGTGCACGGTCAACCGGCATATCCTGTTCAGTCGATACCATGATCATCGAAACATCCTGGACTTCCTGGACTGTCATGTCCCGTAATCTCGGTGGTTCAAACAGGAAGCCGAGGTCAATCGTGCCTTGTTCAAGCTTTTGTACAATGCGTTTTGACGTGCCGGCCTCGGCACGCAAACCGATCAGCGGAACACTGCAATGAATACCGTTCAGCCAGTCCTGCAGATAAATTTCCCACAGACTGGCCAGGCCGCTGATGACCAGCCGCTTGTCCAGCTGCTCACTGAGCGCGATTTCCTCATGAGCACGCTCCCAGGCACCGACAATGAACCGTGCATGTCGCTCGAAGCGCTCGCCGGCGGGCGTCAGGCTGACCTTTTGCCGGTCACGACGAAACAGCGACAGGCCTAATATAGCTTCCAGCTGACGGACCCGGGCGCTGACCGCAGAAGGGGAGATGCACAGGTTTTCAGCTGCTTTGCGAAAATTCCGCATACGCACGACTTCGAGAAAGGTTTTAAGTTGTTCTGTATCCATGGCGCTTGTGCAATAATTTTGTTCAAATCGGCCTGTTAATTTCACTTCTCAGTGTACAGGGAGTTGGATAGCATCCGCGCCTCATTTTGGATGCTTCACAAAATATTAACAAGGTGCCGTATCAAAAAGATTCGGTAAGAGACTGTTATGACAGAGAAAACTCAATCTTTCTCACGTCGGCAGGGTATTGCAGCCCTGATCTTCCTGGCGCTGGCGCTGGGTCTGGCCAACGTATCACCCAGCATAGAGATCGCCTGGGTCAGTGGCCTGCTGGTACTCACCATCTATTTATTTGCATTCGAAGTGGTCGGCGTTGATGTCGCGGCCGTGAGTGTCATGGTGCTGCTGGGGCTGACCTCGCTGTTTGCACCGGTCATGGGACTTGAGCAGGGTCTGGTGGATACCCAGAAGATTTTCAATGGTTTCGCCAGTAACGCGGTTATGTCGATTATTGCCGTGATGATCATTGGTGCCGGGCTGGACCGGACTGGCCTGATGAGCAAGGTTGCCACCTTTATATTAAAGGTAGGAGGCACAACCGAGGCGCGTATCATCCCGATCATATCCAGTACCGTGGGTATTATTTCCTCTTTCATGCAGAACGTTGGCGCCGCAGCGCTGTTCCTGCCGGTCGTCAGTCGTATCTCGGCGCGCTCCGGCCTGCCGTTATCACGCCTGCTGATGCCGATGGGATTCTGCGCCATCCTTGGTGGAACGGTGACGATGGTCGGCTCATCGCCGTTAATTCTGCTCAATGACCTTATCATGACGTCCAATGAAGCCCTGCCGCCCGATCAGCAAATGGGTACCTGGTCACTGTTTTCGGTCACGCCGGTTGGCCTGGCCCTGGTGGCGACCGGTATTCTGTATTTTGTCATTGCAGGACGTTTTGTATTACCGACAACCCGAACGGATGACGGCGCCAAGGGCGCTAACACCATGGACTATTTCAAGGACGTCTATGGTATCAACTACGAGCTGTTCGAAATTGTGGTGCCGGATGACAGTCCGCTGGTCGGCAAGCAACTCGATGATGTCGAATCGTCCTACCGCATCCGCATTATCGCCAGCAAGCGTTCCGGCCAGGAAAGCCTGGTCGGCCCGAACGGCCTGGCGCGTGATACCAAAATAGAATCCGGCATGGTACTCGGCATAGTTGCAGCCAAAAAAAACATCGATAATTTTGTTGAGAAATACGGTCTGAAGCTACGCAATGAATTGCGCAGTTTCACCGAGTCACTGTCGTCGGCCAAGGCCGGTATCGCAGAAATCGTTATCCCGCCGGGTTCCCAACTACTCGGCAAGAGCGCGCGTGACTTATGGATGCGCAAAACCTATGGCATGGCACTGGTGGCGCTGCACCGAAATGGCAAAACCCTGCGTGAAGGGGACAATATTCGCGATCTGCCATTTGAGGCGGGTGATACACTTGTCGTACATACGAGCTGGGATGCGCTCGCGCGTCTCGAGAAGGACCGTAACTTCGTTGTTGTGACCACCGAGTATCCACACGAAGATGTACGGCCACACAAGGTCGGCTGGGCCGGGCTGTTTTTTGCTATCGCCCTGACACTCGTTCTGTTTACTGATCTGCGCCTGTCAGTCGCCTTACTGACCGGTGCCGTGGGCATGATTCTGTCCGGCGTCATAAAGATAGAAGAAGCCTATGAAGCCGTGTCCTGGAAAACCGTGTTCCTGCTTGCCAGTCTGATTCCGCTCGGTCTGGCCGTGGAGACCTCGGGAACGGCCAAATGGATTGCAGAACAAACACTGTCGGTCGTCGGTGATATGCCCATCTGGGTTATCCAGACGGCTGTCGCCGTACTGGCCACCTTCTTTACACTGGTGATGTCCAACGTAGGGGCTACAGTGCTGCTGGTGCCACTCGCCGTGAATATCGCCATTGGCGTCGGCGCTGACCCGGCGATCTTCGCCCTGACCGTGGCGATTGCGACATCCAACTCCTTCCTGATTCCAACCCATCAGGTCAATGCGCTTATCATGGGCCCCGGCGGTTACCGTGTGCCGGACTTTATTCGTGCCGGTGGCATCATGACGATTTTGTTCCTGGTGGTTTCAATGGTTATGATGAATCTTGTTTTCTAGCCGGGAAAAGGAAAAACGGATGTCCTGTCGAACGACACGTAAGATCTTCCTCGCCACACTGTTCACACTACTGCCCACGCTGGCACTGGCAGTCAGTGGGGAGGGTGGTGAATCCATGCGCCTGGATCTGACCAGTAGCGCGGTTGGCTACGCGGCACTGGCTATCTTCGTCTTTGCCTATGCCCTGGTCATAGGTGAGGAATTCCTGCACCTGCGCAAGTCAAAACCGGTCATTATCGGGGCTGGTCTCATCTGGGGCATTATCGGCTGGGTGTATACCAGCCACGGTATGCCAGAACTGGCGGAAGATGCCGTTCGTCACAACCTGCTGGAATATGCGGAATTGATGTTGTTCCTGCTGGTGGCGATGACCTATATCAATGCCATGGAAGAGCGTCTTGTCTTTGATGCATTACGCGCCTGGTTAATCCGCAAAGGCTTTGGTTTCCGTCAGCTGTTCTGGATGACCGGTGTCCTGGCATTCTTTATTTCACCTGTGGCAGATAACCTGACCACCGCTTTGTTGATGTGTGCCGTCGTGCTCTCTGTCGGTGGTGACAATATGCGTTTTGTTACCCTGGCCTGTATCAATATTGTCGTTGCCGCCAATGCCGGTGGTGCCTTCAGTCCGTTCGGCGATATCACTACATTGATGGTCTGGCAAAAAGGGATGGTCAGTTTCTGGACCTTCTTTGCCCTGTTTATCCCGTCTGTGGTGAACTTCGTGGTACCGGCAGCCATTATGCATTTTTCCATTCCCGACGAGCAGCCGACGGCTTCTGGCGAAGTTATTACCATGTTCCGTGGTGCCCGACGGATTATTACGCTGTTCCTGCTTACGATTATCACGGCTGTCAGTTTCCACAACTTCCTGGGGCTGCCGCCGGTTATCGGCATGCTGACGGGGCTGGGTTACTTGCAGTTCTTCGGTTTCTACCTGAAGAAAACCCACCAAAAAGCGCTTGCGGCACACAGTAGCGAGCAGACGCATAACGGCCAGCTGGGTGATGTTGTGCCCTTTGATATTTTCAGCAAGGTAGCGCGCGCCGAGTGGGATACCCTGCTGTTCTTTTATGGCGTAGTGCTGTGTGTGGGTGGCCTGGGTTTTCTGGGGTACCTGGGGATGGCATCTGAAGTCATGTATAACCAGTGGGGTGCGACCAGTGCCAACATCGCCGTGGGTCTGCTGTCTGCCATCGTCGACAATATCCCGGTGATGTTTGCGGTATTGACCATGAACCCTGACATGCAGACCGGCCAGTGGTTGCTGGTAACCCTGACGGCCGGCGTGGGTGGTTCGCTGTTGTCTATCGGTTCTGCAGCCGGCGTGGCGCTGATGGGGCAGGCGCGGGGCAAGTACACCTTTTTCGGCCACCTGAAATGGACACCGGTCATTGCGCTCGGTTATGCGGCGAGTATCTGGGTGCATCTGTGGGTGAACGCTGCGTACTTCTGAACGATCGTCTAGTCCGGCTATTGCCGTTGATGACGGTGACCGGTACCTGCCAATGACGTTTCTACATGGATTAGAAGGTGTTACCAAATAATCTCAATATTGTTATGAGTTCTTTATAAAAATGATAGAATTGTTACGGCATAATGTATGAGTTTACTTAGTCTGGTCCCCCTAGTACTATTTTTCTCTGACATAGTTTGACCCCTCTTACGGGGCAGTCCTGCACCTGCAAAGCCAGGGTTAGCATCGAACTTACAAAATGGGCTGAGAAGGAAATCGCCTCGACTAGAGCAGGAACGGGGAGTGATATTCTTGTCTGACTGGTGTGAAAATACCTCTGCGGTGACACGGGAACTTGCCGCGAGCGTGCTAAACTCTGACGGATCGCCTGATGCCATCTCGCAGCTTTTGCAACGTCTTGTTTTGCTATTCAATGCTGACCGTGTCTGTTTTTTTAACCTCCCTCTTTTTGATGGTTATCAGG
>CAZVBD010000009.1:30490-32562 GCA_964625255.1 uncultured Thiohalobacter sp.
TTCAATGCTGACCGTGTCTGTTTTTTTAACCTCCCTCTTTTTGATGGTTATCAGGAAGTGCGGCACACTTCGTCAGACACTCATCACAGTGCTGCTGAACCTTCCCGGGCACTGCTCGATGCACTTGAAGTGATTGACTGGGATAACGTCATATCAAGTGATGGCAGTATCCATGCGCAAAATGCCGCCGGCCTGCTGCTTATGCCGGTCATTCACTGCGATCACTGTATTGCCTGCCTGGGTATAGCCTCTTCGTCGATAGAGGGGACATGGCCTCGTGCGACCGTTGATCTACTGGCCACAACCGCACTCATGCTCGGAGAAGTTCTTGATCGCCGTGCCGTAGAAACCCGGTTGCGTGAGGTTTGCGACCGGTTTAATCTCACGAGCCAGTTGAGTGGCATCGGAATGTGGGACTGGAACATCGCAACGGGAGAGTTGTATTGGTCATACACCATTGCACCACTGCTCGGCCTGACCGCGAACAGGAATATGAAATACGAGCAGTTTCTGGATACCGTACATCCCGAAGATCGTGACGCTATCCAGGCGGCTATACGCCGGTCTGTCAAGAAGGGCATACCCTTCCAGTTTGAACACCGAATCATACAGCCTGATGGTGAAATTCGCTGGATGCTCGAAAAGGGGGGAATCATCCGTGACAATGGCGGTAATGCAGTCCGGATGCTGGGGGTGGTCAAGGACATAACCGAACGCAGAGCGACCGAACGAAAACTCGAAAATAGTCAGGAATTGCTGCGTGATGAAGAGGCGCGCCGACTGTCCGATGAGCGGCAGCAGCGCGAAGCACTGATTCGTGAAGTGCATCATCGTATCAAGAATAACCTGCAAGGCATTCTGGGGTTGCTACGTCAGGAGCTTGGTGAACATCCTGCACTCGCAGGGGCAATGGAAAATGCAATCAGCAAGGTGCGTTCTATTGCTATTATTCACGGACTCCAGAGCCGGGGGAAAAACGGAGAAATTTATCTGTGTGAAATCGTGGAAGCGATTTTTCATGCAGTGAAGGAGGTATTAGGCAAATCGATCACTCTGAGACTGAAAACAAAGATTGACCCTCCTTTGAAAATCCTCTCGGAGGAAGCCGTGCCAGTGGCTCTGATTCTGAATGAGTTGCTAACCAATGCGATCAAACATGCCGGAAGTGGTGACAACGCCCTTAATACCTATATTGAATTCACCACACAGCAAGACAGGGGGGAGATACGGATTAACAACCCGGCACCAGCGGTATGGAAAGATTTCGATCTGATCACGGGCAAGGGGCTGGGGACAGGTCTGGAACTCGTCCGTTCATTACTGCCTCATCATGGCACAAGCCTTGATATTAACTATACAAGCGATAATAAACGCGTAGAAGCCAAGTTTGTACTCACCGCCCCCATCATTATGGCGGCTGGCCAGGATGATCGTCCACCTGATTTTTGGGGGGGATAAAAAATAACAACACAAATCAAGACCACTATTGTTCAGCTTTGTCAAAAATACATCCTGACAGGATGTAATTATAATATCGGAGGAAAAATTAATATTATGCGTAAAAATAAAGTACTGGTTGTAGATGATGACCGCCTGGTGCTGACCACACTGTCCAGTAGCCTGGGAAAGGCTGGCTACGCGATAACGCCAGCGGCAAGTGGCGGGGAAGCACTTGAACTGATAGAGAAGGAAAAATTTGACCTGGTGATACTGGATATCCGGATGCCGGATATCTCTGGTATCGATGTTTCCACCCGACTTAATGCAAAAGAAATACCTTTTCTTGTGTTAACCGCTTACGGTGATACGGAACTTGTTGAATCAATGATCGGCAACGGTGCCTTCAGCTATTTGATCAAACCTGTCGATGTTGAACAAATTGTGCCTGCCATAGAGGCAGCCCTGAACCGTTCCGGTGAAATAAAACAACTCAGGGAAACCGAACAGAACCTGCGCTTTGCACTGGAAGGCGACAGGAATACCAGCAAAGCCGTCGGCATTTTGATGGAACGCTACCGATTGACCGGTGAAGATGCTTTTCAGATGCTGAGAATGCACGCCCGTTCACAGCG
>CAZVBD010000010.1:0-32055 GCA_964625255.1 uncultured Thiohalobacter sp.
GATGACCCTGGCTGGCACGGCGCACGCCTGTGCGAAGCCTTTGCTGCACGCGCCTGTGCGGTGCATGTGGTGTCATTACGCGATTGTGCCATCGATTTGCTGGATGCACCGCAGGGATTATATATACCCGGTTTTGAAGACCAGTTGCCGGATGGTGTATTTGTGCGTGGTATACCGGGCGGTAGTCTGGAGCAGGTGGTTCTGTACCTGGATATCTTGCATGCACTGAAAGCACTGGGCATCCCGGTCTATAACAATGGAGGGGCTATTGAGCGCAGTGTCGATAAGGGCATGACCAGCCTGCTCCTGCAGCATGCCGGTATTCCTGTGCCACCCACCTGGGTCGTGTCTTCAGAGGAACGTGGACAGTGTATCTGGGCACAGGAACGCGCTGCCGGCCACAGCCTGGTAGTCAAACCGTTATTTGGTTCACAAGGGCAGGGCCTGGCACGATTGTCACAGGATGACACCTTGCCGGCACTGGAAGATTACCAGGGCGTGTATTACCTGCAACGTTTTGTTGAAGGCCAGCACTTTGACTGGCGTGTTTTTGTTATCAATGATCGTGTAGTGGCCTGCATGCAACGTCATGGAAAGTACTGGATCAATAATGTCGCCCAGGGTGCATCCTGCATGGCTGCACCGAAAGACCGGGAACTGGAAACACTGGCAGAAGCAGCGACACGGGTACTGGACATGGACTATGCCGGTGTCGATCTGATGCGAGATGCGAACGGTGACTTTCAGGTGATCGAGGTCAACAGTATACCAGCCTGGAAAGGTCTGCAGACCACCTGCCGTGTCGATATCGCTCATTGCCTGGTCAACGATTTCTACAGCCGATACCTGAGACGACAAAATGTTATGGCGGTGGGTGAATGAACAGTATGTGCCACACAGGAGGCATTGATACGGATTCCGTTGTCCGGGCTATCCGCTCCGCATGTATAACAGAATTGACTGCACTCAAACCGGGGAATGTCGGTATGCACTCGGAAGGTCACGGCATGGTCCTCGACGACTTTATCCGCAGTGCCTATGCCATTGCGCCTGTCCTTTCGGTATCAGGCCTGTCTGTGGGAGAACGTATCCTGGCAGCCATCCAGGCTACCCGTAGGGTGGCAGGCTGCAACACCAATCTCGGCATCGTTTTGTTGTGTGCGCCGCTGGCACATGCTGCTCTGAACCTTAACCCCGGCCAGTCACTGCGCGATGCGCTGGGTGAAACGCTGCTGGCACTGGACGAAAATGATACACGTCTGACCTATGAAGCTATCCGTCTGGCGGAACCGGCCGGGTTGGGGGCTGTTGCCCAACATGATGTACACGCGAGCGAACCGGATGCCACCCTGTTACAAGTTATGCAGGCAGCGCAAAGCTACGACCGGATTGCACAGCAGTACACCAGTAATTATGCCGATATTTTTGATATAGCCCTGCCACGTCTGTACGAGGGTATCGAACGCTGGCACAACGAAGAGTGGGCTATGGTATCGACCTATCTTGGCCTGCTGGCAAGCTTTCCAGACACGCACGTTAAGCGTAAGTACGGATTGCGACTGGCTCAGGATGTCAGCATCCGGGCAAAGTATCTGGATCATATGTTGCTCAGGGAAAAAGACACACCGCAGCATATGACAGGACCACTGATGTATTTTGATACAGAGCTTAAACAACAGGGAATTAACCCGGGAACCAGTGCGGATCTGACGGTTGCAGCACTGACGGTTAAGCGATTAATGGATTGTATTAAAAGTACCGGGCAAGTGCCCTTTCACGGGAGGGGAGTCGGCACAGGTCGCTGTTCCTCTACTGTTTTTCAACAACAACCTGAATAAGGAGAAGTACTAATGGCAAAAATCGATAAAGTCATGGTGGGTGAGGCCCTGGTAGGTGATGGTAATGAAGTGGCTCACATCGACCTTATTATTGGCCCACGTGGTAGTGCCGTTGAAGATGCTTTTTGTCAGACCCTGACCAATCAGAAAGAAGGTGTCAATGGCCTGCTGGCAGTGGTAACCCCGAACCTGATGGTCAAACCTGCGACTGCCATGTTCAACAAGGTCACTATCAAGGGTGCCAAGCAGGCGGTTCAGATGTTCGGGCCTGCGCAGCGTGGTGTAGCAATGGCAGTTGCCGATTGTGTCGAAGACGGCACTATTCCGGTGGACGAAGCCGATGATCTGTATATCTGTGTGGGTGTGTTTATTCACTGGGAAGCCGAAGACGACAACAAGATCCAGGATTACAACTACGAAGCTACCAAGATGTCTATCAAGCGTGCTGTCAACGGTGAGCCAACGGCGGCTGACGTTGTAGCCAGCAAAGATGGAACCGAGCATCCGTTTGCTGCACACGCCTGATCGGTAATATATATTGCCCCGGAACCCCGGGGCAATAATCCGGTTTTTGTCATGAACTCAGCGAGGTGACTGTCATGCAATGTCTGGAGTGCGGGACTGAGCGGCAAAGGATGGATAACGAACATCTGCTAGTCTGTTGTGGCCTGACTGTACATGAATATGCATTGCGTCATCATATGCCGCTGGATTTTATCCTGTCGCCAGACCAGGTAAATATCGTTGACAGGGTAGAGGACTATCCAACGGCTATGTCCTGTCCAGGTGAAACTGCTCGTGGTTTGTTACAAGGGCTTGGGATAGTCGGTCTGCTAAAAGTTGAGGATGATCTTGTCGTGGTGCCAGGTGATATTCGTCGTCTGGACTTATTACTCTGGAATTTGCAATTCCTGAAAGACTTCGGTTTCCGTTTCCGCCAGGAATATCGTTTTGATGTCTCAACCAACCGGGTGGTTGCCGACAACCGTCTGAAAGCACGTCGCCGTAATTTTCCTGAAACGAAACACATACAACTGTCATTAGTTCCGCCACCGGATTTTTTAACGGTAGTGGCGAGTTGTGTTGCCCAGGTAGGTGAGTTACACGCTGGTTACCTGTTTATCCCCATCCCTGACCGTCACGATGCGCAGGAAATCATGGATTGTCTTAAAAGGCACTGGAACATCAACATGGTGATTATGGATATTTCCATGTCGGGTGGTGGTGTGACACTGCGCAGCCACAGATGTATCGACAGCGACAACCTGTTTTCTGTTTTGAGCGAGTTGCTGCAAGCAATGCCTGGCGTCTGGTCACGTTTTAACGATACGACACCTGAAGTAACTGTGGTCAAGGAGCTGGTGTTCGATTCTGCACATTTCATTACCGATCATCCCGCCAGATGTTCCAATTTGCACGGTGGACGTTACACCCTGCAAGTCAAGGTAGCAGGCCGTATCGACCCGGTGACCGGTTGCGTGATTGATTACGGCTACCTGAAGCACGTCGTGAACAAGCAGGTGGTGGAATGTTTTGATCACCACAATCTGAATTATGTCACCTCTGAACTGGCCTGGCGTTCCAGTACTGAAATGCTGTGTGTGTATATCTGGGAACAGCTCATCGACTATCTACCTGGGCTGGTCGAACTGCAACTGTATGAAACAGGGCAATCCTGGTGCCATTACAGTGGTCCGAAGCTGGAAATCTTTCAGACGTCAGGCAGCAGCCATCTGTTGCATTATTTTGATGAGCTTGAGGGATGTGATTTACCGTTTCGGGAACAGATTGCTGGTGACAGGAGAAAAAAATTCAGTGTCGTCGCCTAGAGAATTCCTGATTACTTTGTCATACCGGCAAGCTGATGTGCGGTTAATCGGCCGTCGTGCAGTGCACTGGCAAGCAGCACGCCTGCACAACCCAGTGTCTGTAAGGCATGCAGGTCATCCCTGTTGCGCACACCTCCAGCGGCATAGAGTGCCGCTTCAGGCGCTGCACAGTGCAGTTGCCGAAGGCGCCTCAGATCGGGACCCTGGTGTTTGCCGACACGGTCTAGTGTCATGGCGATAACACGTTCTGGCCACAGCGCCGGCGTAGCAAGCAGCGTGGCCGGGCCGAGAAAAAGCGCATTCTGGAAGTCCAGTGAAAGGACAGCAGTTTCGTAAAATTCGGGATTTTCCAGGAGACTGGTGTCGGACAGCGTTTCACTACCCAGCACGGGTGTGACCGTAATGATCTGTTTCAGGGAGCGAAACTGGCTGGCATTACGGATACCGGCGTCGACCCACAACTGCAAGCCGGGAAAATGCGCATGCAGTTGTTGCAAGACAGCAGATTGAACAGGTCCGCCCTGGATAGCATCGAGGTCGGCAATGTAGAGGTGGGTGAAGGGGTACAGGTCAAGCAGGCCTGTTACCACATCAACCGGCTCACTGGAACGGCACAGGATGCTTTGCAGTGGCTGATAGGTTTCACGGTGTCCGCCCCTGGCATGAACAGCAAGACCGCGGGCGAGATCGATAACGGGTATAAAATTCACGGATAAGACCAATGCGTATCTTTGTTGTTGAGTATATCACTGGTGGTGGCCTGGTTGGCGGGCAAATGTCGACCGAGATGCTGAATGAGGCGGAAACCATGCTTGGTGCCCTGCTGGATGATTTGTCAGTTCTTCCGGATGTGGAACTTCTGGTAAGCCGCGACCCGCGTTTGCCTGCATTGAACTATCAGTGTGAAGTTGTAACCCCGATGCTCAGTGATGATATTTGGCAGATCTGGGAAACTTGTATCAACCGCAGTGATGCCGTGTGGGCGATTATGCCAGAATCAGATGGCTTGCTGCACCGTATCTCTCTCATGACATTAGTGTGTGGACGCCGCCTGATTGGCAGCCATCCAACGGCTGTTGCCATTGCTGCCAGCAAGTCACTGACTGCGGAATATTTGCAATGTACGGGTATTGATGTTGTACCAACCTATGATGTGGATGATGTGATTCCTTTTCGACATTCACGTTGGGTTCTCAAGCCTGATGATGGTGTGGGCGGGGAGGGTTCCTGCGTATTTGAAACCTATCATGCCATGTATCATGCCTTGCAGGATCACGAACGTTATGCTGGCTATGTAGCACAACCCTACCTTGAAGGTGAAGCAGCCAGTCTGTCGATCTTGTGTTGTGACGGGATGGCTACTTTGCTGACTGCCAACCTTCAGCAAGTTCGTGAAACAGGGGGACGGTTTGAACTGGAAGGTGTTCTGGTCAACGGTCTTCCCGATGCACATGTTCACTATGCGCGATTGGCACGTTCAGTGGCGCGTGCAATCCCCGGTCTGTGGGGATATGTCGGGGTTGACCTGATACTGACAGCTAACGGCCCTGTTGTACTCGAAGTGAATCCGCGCCTCACAGTTTCCTATGCCGGTTTGCACAATGTGCTGGCTGTTAACCCGGCAAAACTGATTCTGCGCATGTTGCAGAATGATGCTGCATCACCATCCTGTACCCCGGTCACATACGGGTGTACCCAGGTGGCACTGGGAGTCTCTCATGTTGCCTGATGATATCATTGGCTGGGATCTCGGCGGTGCACACCTGAAGGCAGCACACCTGGATGCACAGGGTCATGTACTGGGGGTCATCCAGCTGCCCTGTCCGTTGTGGCAGGGGATCGATTATCTGCGGCGCGGTGTAGACGAAGTACTCGATCAATGGAATACCGATACCAGGCAACATGCGGTGACCATGACAGGCGAACTGGTTGATCTGTTCAGTACGCGTACAGAAGGTGTGCGCGCACTGGTTAGTGTTATGGAAGACCGACTATGGCCGGCAACTATGGAACTGTTCGCCGGCTCGCGGGGTTTTCTGGCGCCGCATGATAGCCATAATGCCGAAGATGCCATTGCTTCCAGTAACTGGCTGGCAAGCGCCTCCTTTGTGGCACACCATGTGCCGCAAGCGCTGTTTGTCGATATTGGTAGTACCACAACAGATATTGTCGCCGTCAGGGATGGCAAGGTGCTGGCCCGAGGCGAGAACGATCATGACCGTTTGTGCTGCGGTGAACTGGTATACAGCGGTGTCGTGCGTACACCGCTGATGGCCATCACGAACCGTGTGCTCTTTAATGGTCGCTGGGTGCCGTTGATGGCGGAACATTTTGCAGCAAGTGCCGATATATACCGCCTGACCGGTGAGTTGCCTGTGTCTGCGGACCAGTATCCTGCTGCAGACAATGGACCCAAAACCCGCAAAGGAAGTGCGCGTCGGGTGGCACGAATGCTGGGCCTGGACTTCGAGGTAGCCACACTGAATGACTGGAGCCGGCTGGCGCGTTATTTTTCTGACCAGCAGATCCAGACCCTGTTGACGGCCATTGACCTTGTGTTATCTCGCCGTGACCTGGATGCCGATGTACCGCTGGTCGGTGCCGGGGTTGGTCGTTTCCTGGTCAGGCACCTGGCTCGTTGCTGTGGACGTCGTTATATCGACCTGCTTTCATCGTTTAAATCCGAACGACTGGTCATGGGTGACCCGGCAGACTGTGCACCGGCGGTTGCCGTCGCCTGGTTGGCGAGGTGTGGCAGATGATTCGACCGATGTTGACTGAAGTTCCTTATCATACTGACAGCGCTGCGTTGTTTGGCACTATTGCAGACTGGCCGTGGGCAGTATTTCTTGATAGTGGGCGACCGTTTATCGAGCAGGGACGCTACGATATTATCACGGCCGATCCTATGCTGACTGTGACTACCCGGGGTGCGTTGACCGAAGTACATAAAGGCCTGGATGTAGAAGTCTCTACCGATGATCCATTTGCTGTTTTACGCCATTGTCTTGGTGAGCCTGGTGAGGCTGTATATAATCTCCCTTTCAGTGGTGGTGCACTGGGCTATTTTTCCTACGATCTTGGGCGTCGAATAGAATGCCTGCCCGAGCAAGCTGAAAACGCTGAACAGATCCCGGAAATGGCGGTGGGTATTTATGACTGGGCGTTGGTGGTGGACCACCAGGAATGCAAAAGTTATCTGGTTTCCCAGGGCCGGGATACGCGCACCGCAAGTCGCTGGCCGGACTTGTTATCGCATTTTCGTTCCGTGAGCCACGAGCTTCAGGATCAACCGTTCCGCGTTACCGAAGCGCCGCAATCGAACATGAGCTTCGAACAGTATGCCCGCGCTTTTCACCGCATCAAACACTACATCTGTGAGGGTGATTGCTACCAGGTGAACCTGGCGCAGCGTTTTGATACCCGGGTCGAAGGTTCGCTGTGGCAGGCTTACCGTATTCTCAGGAAGCGCAATCCTGCGCCTTTTTCCGCCTATATGAATACACCCTGTTGCCAGATATTGAGTTGTTCACCGGAGCGTTTTCTGAAGGTCAGGGACGGTGTTGTGGAAACCCGGCCTATCAAAGGTACGCGCCCCCGTTCGCCGTGCCCGGAGGAGGATCAGCGGTTGGCACAGGAACTGAAATACAGCGATAAAGACCGTGCTGAAAACCTTATGATTGTGGACCTGCTACGAAATGATCTGGGCAAGGTCTGTACACCGGGCACTATTCGGGTGCCAGAATTGTTTGACATTGAAAGTTTTGCCACGGTCCATCACCTGGTGAGTACGATAACCGGCGAACTGGGAGAGAACAGCGACAGCCCGGGTTTATTACGCGCCTGTTTTCCTGGCGGCTCCATCACCGGGGCGCCAAAACTGCGTGCTATGGAAATTATCGAAGAACTGGAACCACACCGGCGTGGTGTGTACTGCGGTTCCATCGGTTATGTGGGGTTCGATGGTGCAATGGATACCAGTATCGCCATTCGTACTCTGGTGCATTCCACCGGCAGTCTGAGGTTCTGGGCGGGTGGCGGTATTGTTGCAGATTCCGAACTGGAGGCAGAGTACCAGGAAACTTTTGACAAGGTAGCTGCCATATTAAAACTGCTTGATCAACTGGGGACAGATTATGTGGGTTGTGAAAGTTGGCGGCAGTCTGGCAACGGCTGAAGCCTTGCCATTCTGGCTGGATGTATTGAGTTGCTACGGCGGTGGCAAAGTTGTCGTCGTACCCGGTGGCGGACCATTCGCCGAGCTGGTGCATGAATCCCAGGCATACTGGAAGTTCGATGACTCCAGTGCCCATTTCATGGCACTGCTGGCGATGACCCAGTTCGGCCTGATGTTATCCGGCATGCAGCCGGATCTGGTGCCTGTTGAGCACAAGGAAGATATTAAACGCGTACTGGCCAATGCCGGGGTACCCATCTGGTTGCCGACCGAGATGGTGACCGATGACGACAGTATCGAACATTCCTGGGACATAACATCCGACAGCCTGGCCGCCTGGCTGGCTGTGCGCCTTGGTGCCAGCCGGCTGATGCTGGTGAAATCGGTTGAAATCGATAATACCCTGTCGATCCAGGAACTGGCCCGCCAGGATATTGTTGATGCACATTTTCCCGATTACGTACGACAGGGTGATTTCCCGGTCAGTGTAATGTCACAGAAAGAGTTTGACCAGCTCCCGCAGATGCTGGCACATGATGCATCTGCATCGGTTCGTGATATCTTGTTGAACAAGGTAGTTCACAAGCAGCGTGTTCCTTATCCCAAAGCCTGAACCAGGGTATTATTCAGCGATACTTTGATTGATTTGATTCCCGTCATTCTGGCGTATGCCAGAATCCAGTGGTTTCAATGTGCTGCATATCAGCTACCGGATCAAGCCTGGTACAGTCAAAACATTCACGAACACGTGCAAGTGCTTCCGGAGACAACTGCCCGGTGCGTTTTCCGGCATCACACAGCGCGCCGCGAAAGCCCAGGTAGTCGGGATTCAGGTTCAGTAACGGGCCGATATTGTCTACTGTTAACGACCCGGCAAGACCACTCAACAAACCCAGTCCATGGGCATGCCGGACAAAGTTCGACAGTGAAGCCTGATCGGTAACATTGCACAAATTACCAGCGGATTTGTTGGCGGTATCCAGCATGACACCAACACACCCGGCATCAGCCAGTTCATCCAGCAGGTGCAGGGTTGGCTTTTGTTCTGCAAACAGAACGGCTACGATATGAACACCGCGTCTGGCGTTGTCTGACAGGGCTTTCAGACAATCGACATGTTGCTCCAGGTGCGGTAGTCCAACCTTGACGATGTCGACACCGGTATCCGCCGTGGCTTCGATCGCCTTCGACAGTATCTCCACACTCATAGGAAGATCACCGACAGTGGCACTCACCGGACATTGCTCCGTCATCAGTTGTACCACTTCTTTTTGAATCTCGACGGATACCGCACCCAATGCACCGTTGGCAGGTTCCTTGAGATCAATGATATCGGCGCCACCTGCCAGTGCCATAACGGCTTCCCGGGCGTTGGTGACACTGGCGAGCAGTCGCGTCATGCAAGACGTTCCTCGTGCTGATGAGCACGAAAGGTGGCGATGCGTTGCATCAGCCAGTTCCAGGCGAGTTGTTCGTGCGGACCGGCCGTTTTTTTGATGGCGACAGTCAGATAGCCGATATCGGCTTCGATTTTATCCAACGGCAGAATATGCAGACGACTGACCAGAACAGCAGCCTCGATGACTGCTGCCTGGGCACGGTTGAAGCCACGGAATGGCGCATGGGTTTGTTCGTACACCGGACGGAAGCGCAATTCAGGACGTTGTTCATTATCCTTGATCTGTTCGAGTTCCAGTTCTATATGATTGAGACAATTTTCAAGACGGTGGCCGTTTACCTTGATGGCCGGGCATAACGACCAGTCAAGGTGTCCGGTGAGGCAGCCTGCAAAAACCCTTACATCATCCGTATGATTGATAATGGCATAGCCTTCACGTTTCATATTGTCAAATGAGCGTGATGGTTTGAACGGGGCCAGCACTATCAGATCATCCTGTTTACGTATACCCATGGGTGCAATATGAGTGTGTCCATCCTTGTCGCGGGTGGTAATGATGGTTTCCATAATCATGATCCGGTACCTGTTTTGTCGATCTGTTTTTTGTCCATGGCGCAACCCCAGTTGAGTTCCTGATCCTGTACATGGCGTTTGCCGAGCTGCCAGGCAATCTGGGCACGTGCCAGCTCAGTGCCCATATAAAATGCATGGCCAGCGTCATCCCTGAATTCGAGTTTCGGGAACAGGGCGAACGGGTCTGTGTCTGTGTGCAGGCCATCGCGGTTGTACACATGGATGCCGTCTTCACTGACCTGGACGCGGTAGCTGGGGTCGCGTACAGCGGCAGCGGTTTCCTGGATTTCCACTTTGCTATAGGGAAATGGCCGGCGTTCATGCATACCCAGCAGACGGTTATCGAGATTGCGTGGCAGACTGTTTTGTTCACGTGCCAGGAACATGGTACGACGCGCTATATCGATTTCACTAACAACACGGCGTGCATGTGGACTAACCTGGGTGGTAAGGATATGGGTAATACCCAGCTCACTGGCGATGCCGATTAACAGGGCATTGATACCATTGGTATCGGCATCGGTAAGTTCCGTGACATTGCCGACGCCCATGAGGATTTCTGCATCGGGGCGCTGTCTGCGTAGTTCACGATAACGGAACAGCGATTCGGTAAAGCCGAACAACAGGGGGTCAAGGACGGGGTCAGCCAGGTAACGGCGTCCTTTTGTATCCAGCGCATCCATAGCCTGTAGCAGACTTTGCAGATCACCGGGTTGCGAGGGAATGATAACCGGTATCGCCGTGACTTCATCAGCAATCCACAAGCTGTCCTTGTGCAGGCTTAACAGGTAATCGGCACCTGCTCTTCCACCCGTCAATAACTGCTCGTTATCGACAGAGTCGACACTGACCAGAAAACCTTCCTCGTGCAGTGCCTGGATGGTTTCGGTCAGGTGCGGGAAGGGCGTATCAGGCAGGCAGCCGATATCGATGACATCGGCACCCCAGCCCCGGTAGGCCTGTGCACGTTGCAGGATGGTTTCGATAGTCAGGTCGGGAGCATCAACGATTTCAGCAAAGATTTTTATGTCATAGTGACTGAGGTCGGGGTGTTTTTCACCATAACCGAAATACTGTGGCAGGTCCTTGAGTTCCCCGGGTCCACGTTCGACGGGTATACCATAGAGCCGGCTGAGTGCATCCAGATCACCCCGGCACCTGCCCGGCACGATAACACGATCAATGCCATCCGGCATGTCCAGCCGGCGTCTGATCATATCGGCTGTCATCAGACCTGCTACGTTAATACCAAGCTGGTGTACCACTGGCTCGAAAGTTGTCGGCTGCATTGATTCCAGAACCCGATGCAGGTTTTTTTCGGCGAGTTTGCCGGTCAGGAACAGGAGACGTTCGGCCATGGTATTCGGACCTCTACGGCCTGGCGAAGTTGTTCAATGTCAGATACCACCCGGGTGGCTTCGAACTGACGCAGGCGCTCGGAGTTTTCCAGGTCAACCCGACGCGGGTAGACCTTGACGAGGTGGCGTGGCGCTTCGCTTTCCAGTTCCGGTTCAGTATCACAGGCAAATACAATGGATGGAATACGGCACTTTCCTGCCTGGGCATAGATGTTGGTTACCAGCGTATCGGAAATTCCATACACGCACTTGGCAACGGTATTGGAGGTCGCCGGAGCGATGACCAGGGTATGGTAATTACCGCTGTAGAACAGGCCGACCGGTACACTGCTCGCGGTGGTGTCACGGAACACGCGCATGTCCTTGCGCAAGGTATCGAGATTGTGCCCATACATCGTGAGGACTTCTGCAGCAGCAGCACTGAGAAACAGGTCGACATGCTCAAGCTCGCACAACAGTTCCAGACACTCGTGCAGGTAGTGCCCCGAGCCGGTCAGGGCCCAGGCCAGCCGCGCTGTGCGGGGGTCAGTTCCCATCTTTCAGCACGCTCCGACACAGTCCCCACTGATGGTCAGCTTCTTCCACGGCAACATTCAGTTCACTCATATTGGAGATTGCATCTTTCTGTTTTAAGACATTAACCAGACATTCGCCGATATACCATGCGAGCATTTCCGCCGTGGTATTGCTGACTGGAAGCAGGTAACAGTTATCTTTCGGCAGTATGAATTGCTTGTCATGGCTACTGATATAGACCCGGTTATCATGCTGCTCAATCCTGACGACGTCACTTTCATCCGGTAGCAGTACCTTGTTGTTGAGTTTGCTACAGATATCGGCGGCCAGACGGGATATCAGTACAAAGTCGATAACAAGGTTATTCGTGTCATTATTGCCATGTGCATCAATACGTACATGGAAGTTATGACCGTGCAGGTTCTCGCAACAGTTATCGAAAGTAATGAAGTGTGCGGCATTGAAATGCAGCTCACCGGGATCGACACTGATGGAAAAGGCAGGTGACACTGTTGTCACGGACAGATCTCCCAGAAGCTATTGTTATTTACCGGGATTGCAAGTCGCGTACCAGTGATACAGCCCTGTAACACGTTGAAAAAATGAGCATCTCAACGAAGTGTTCCGTTAATGGAACACTGCATTGCAATACTTTCGAGACATGTCCCGATATGCCTAGCGTGGCGGGGTGATATTACAACGCTTCATTTTTCGGTAAAGGGTATTGCGGCTCAGTGTCAGGCTTTTTGCTGCACTGGAGATATTCCAGCGATGTCGCTCCAGTTCTTGCAGCAGGGCATCACGTTCTGCATTACGCAATGGGTCGTGAGGCTTTTCAACCTCGACCCGGACTCGGTCAGCCGGATTGCTGGCCATGCTGTGTGCTTCGCGGAACAGGTCATCGATCATGTCGTCAACCGTGATGCGATCCGATTCAGCCAGGGCAATCATGGTGCGCAGTACATTGCGCATCTGACGGATATTGCCGGGCCAGTAATAACTATCGAGACGTTTGAGTACTTCTTCATCGACGTGCAGCGAGTGGCCGTCGTTGCTGGCCTCGATGTTGATCAGGTGCTTGATAAGGTTGTACCTGTCAGCGCGTTCTCGCAATGGAGGAAGTGTGACCTTGACACCTTGCAGACGGTAATACAGGTCTTCACGAAAACTGCCTTCCACCACCATGTCGGGGAGATTGCGGTGTGTGGCACTGATGACGCGCAGGTCAACAGACACCGTGGCATGGCCACCCAGTGGCACGACTTCTTTTTCTTCCAGTACACGCAGTAAACGTGCCTGAAGTGACAAGGGCATGTCACCGATTTCGTCAAGAAACAGCGTGCCGTTGTCTGCCTGTACGATTTTCCCCGGACTGCCGTGACGGCTGGCACCGGTAAAAGCCCCCGCCTTGTAGCCGAACAGTTCGCTTTCGATCAGCGACTCGGGGATGGACGCACAGTTAATGGCAACAAAAGGTTTATCCGCGCGTTCGCTGGCAAGATGCATGGCCTTGGCGAACACCCCTTTACCGGTACCGCTTTCACCGCAGAGCAGGATGGGAATGCCGCGGTCCAGTACCCGGCGTGAAATACGGATATTCTGAGCCATGTGCGGGTCACCGTACTCCAGGGTATCCAGCGCCACGTTTGAGCCGGATGGTACAGTTTCCTGTGTACCCGCACAGTCATCCAGTCTGACGTTGGTACGTTTCCCCATCAGTTCGGATTCCGGGATCTGTACAATGGCAAAAAAGCGACGCGAGTGTCTGGTCTCGTGTATGGGGACTGCGTGCAGCGAACCATGCACCGAGTGGTGCAGCAGTGTCGACAACGGGCTGTCGAACAGTTCGTCGATTTTGTGGGCACGCAGTTCTTCACAGGACTTGTAATCCATCTGGAACAGGGCGCTGCGGTTCACTGCCAGTACGGTGCCGTTGCTCTGAAACGCCACCAGGCCTTCCCCGAGTGTATTGACAAATTCCGGCCGGCTGTGAAAGCGCATAATAAAATGGTTTTTGAACATGCATAAAAACACGCGGTTTTCGATGGTCTTGGCCGACATGTTGACCAGGGCCATGGTGTGTTGTTGGGCCTTGCGCGATTCACTGGAAGCATCCAGTACTGCGATGACTTTATTGTTGGGGTCGAAGATCGGGGCAGCGGTGCAGGTCAGCGACAAATTGCTGGAGAAGAAGTGTTCATCCTGGTGAATAATGATCGGTTGTTGTTCGGCCAGACAGGTACCCATGCCATTGGTGCCCTGATATTTCTCGGTCCATACCGCACCTTCGGTTAACCCGCGTTTTTTCGCCTCTTCGTTAAAGTCCGGATCACCGACATAGTTAATCACCAGGCCGGAGTTGTCGGTGAGCAGTATGGAATGACCGGAGCCGGCAATCTGCTGGTAGAGACTGGCCATCTCCACACGAGCGATGTTAAGCAGACTGACCAGACGCTCCTGGCCTTCGCGGAGCACCTGTTCTTCAACGATGTAGGGCTGGTGAGCACTGTTTGGATCCAGTCCGTAATCATTGACACAGCGTTGCCAGGAATTGGATATCCTGGCATCAACCGGCATTTCCACCTCCTGGCCGGAAATGACCGAGAAGATATGTTCTCGATGTCGGGCGACAGCTTTGGAAAGTTCCATAGGGAGACACCTCATTGCTTGCTGGTGTATCCATCCCTGGCAGGGTCTATGCCCGTGATCCTGTCAGGCAAACTGTAATTGCAGCACGGTAAGCGCTATGAAGACATGGCCCGCTGTCACACTGACAGTGTGTCAGGTTACGGAAGGACTGTGATAGGCCTGTAGCGGTGTGTGCTCCATGTGCAACAGTCTGGTACAGCCTGTACCAGAATAAAATACGTAGTTCTACGGGGAAAAAGGTTCTACCTCGACGTCCTCTCCAATTTCCACTGACCCGGATGACTCCGGTAACACAATCAGACAATTGGCGCGGCTCATGGAACTCAGTATGCCGGACCCCTGAGCACCGGTACTGCGTACTGTCCAGTACCCACAGTTGTCACGTTCCAGTATGCCGCGTACAAACTCGGTGCGGCCCGGCCGTTTGCGGATTGTCATCAGGCAACGTGCCTGCAAGCGCAGGGGAACCCCGTCGGTTTCACCCGTGAGTCGCTTCAGTGCAGGTTTGACGAACTGTTCAAAGGTCACCATGACGGCGACGGGGTTGCCGGGCAGGCCGAAGAACAGCGCATCGGCGAGTTGTCCGAAGACCAGTGGTCGTCCTGGTTTTATGGCTACTTTCCAGAAATCGATTTTGCCGGACGACTGCAGGGCTTCCTTGACATAGTCGGCTTCGCCGACTGAAACGCCACCCGTGGTAATGACCAGGTCCGCATCGTTGGCAGCACATTGAAGTGCCTCGGTAATGGCATCGCGCCGGTCTTTCACCACGCCCATATCAATCAATTCCATGCCCAGTTCGCTTAACATGCCGAACAGGGTGTACCGGTTACTGTCGTAGATGGCATTGTCACCCCGTGTTTCCCCCAGCGAACACAGTTCATTACCGGTTGAAAAAAAAGCCACTCGTGGGCGTCGGTAGACACAGACTTCGGCAATGCCCTGGGATGCCAGTAGACCGAGTTCAGCCGCACGCAACCGTGTGCCCCGTTTTAACAGGGCCTCTCCCGCAGTGATATCCTCACCGGCCAGACGTACGTTTTGCCCACGCCGATGGCCTTCACCAATTTTGATACGGTCACCGAGGGTTTCAACCTGCTCCTGCATCACCACGCTATCGGCACCCGGGGGTATAGCGGCACCGGTCATGATGCGGATGCATTCATTCTTGCCCGGTTGCCGGGTAAATGGCTGGCCGGCATAGGCGGTACCGATGACGCTGAATTCCTGCGCGCCCTGTTCCGGGAACTGATCGCTACTGAAGGCGTAACCGTCCATCGCAGAATTGGTGTGTGGCGGCACATCAGTCAGGGCAATGATGTTTGTATACAACACCCGCCCCAGTGCTGCACGGATAGCCAGGTGTTCAAAGCCTGTTACCGGCCGGGCAGCATCCAGGATACGGTCAAGTGCTTCCTGTAGCGGCAGTATGCCGGGTTCAAAGGTATCAGCGCAGCAGGATGTCTGTTTGATGGGAGTGCTCATGATGCATTCTCGTCGGCCATGCCGGCGGTGAGCAGGGCTTCAAGCTCATTGCGTTCCCGGTCGGTATTGATGTTGGCAAAGGCTTCAGGTGTGTCGCTGAAATCGACGCTGGTGAAGTTGTGTTGCTGGTACCAGTGGTCGATCTTGCGTTCTCCGCGATGCAGATAGTCCAGCAGGTCAGGTAACAGGCTTTTGTGAATTAATGCAAATACCGGTTGCAGGCGATTACCGTCATGCGCACAGGCGATACCGGCACGGGTGTGTTGAAGCTGTTGATACAGACGTTCAGCCAGTTGTGTTGGTAAAAGAGGGCTGTCGCAGGGGGCGGTAAGCAGGTAGTCACCGGTCGCATGTCTGAGTGCGACTGCCATACCCGCCAACGGACCCTGGTAGTTGCCGATATCATCACCGATCACCGGGTAGCCGAATTGAGCGTACTGTTCCTGGTTACGGTTGGCATTGATAAGCAGGTTGTCCACCTGTGGTGCCAGCCGGTGCAGAACATGCTCGATCATCGGTTTGCCATTGAGGTGAATCAGGCCCTTGTCGCGGCCACCCATACGCCGGCCCTGGCCACCGGCGAGGACCATACCGGTGATATGTCGGGCGTTGGTCCGGTTAGCCATGGAGGTCGATATTCCTCTGGTTCCCGGCTGGAACAACACGGATCATACCTGTTGTGTGCGGTGTTGGATTCACTCTGCTGCTGTTGCTTTCAACGTCATGCAGCTTTCCATTTTCCAGTATCAGGTGACGATCTGCGAGCAGGCGAAGTTGCTGGATCTGATGACTTGTGACAACGACGGAAACACCTTCCTGCCTGAGGTTCCGTATCAGGAAAAAGGTCTGTTCACAGGCAGACTGATCCATACTGGAAATCGGTTCATCGAGTAGCAGCAGGCGTGGGTGCAGGATACGCGCACGGGCCAGCGCGATGCGCTGGCATTCGCCACCGGAAAGTTGCCTGGCATTGCGGTCCGCCAGGTGTTCGAGCTTGCTCCAGGCCAGCGCTTCTTCCGTAAGCTGTCGGGTTCTGCTTCTTTTGTAACCGGCACGGCGTAAACCGTAAGCGATATTGTCTGACACGCTGGCATCAAACAGGTAGGGGTGCTGGTGCAGGTAAATCACCGGTAACCGTGTTGGCAGGCGTGCTTTTTTCCAGCTGAACCTGCATTGCTGGTAATGCACATCGCAGTGCTCGGGGGCATTCAGTCCAGCGAGTATTTTCAGCAGAGTGGTTTTCCCTGATCCGTTTGCACCGGTCAGGAGCAGCGTTTCAGAGCGGTTTATGACCAGCTGTTTGATATCCAGCAGGCGGTTGCCATTATGCAGTTTCAGCAAATCGTTGTAGACAATCAGTGCCTGTTGACTGCTCATGTAATCATTTCCCCACGGCCCTGTAACAGCGTCAACACTGTATTGAGCAGCAGTGCCAGTATCAATAATACCAGCCCCAGCGCTATACCCTGGGCAAACTCACCCTTACTCGTTTCCAGCGCGATGGCGGTAGGAATGTTGCGGGTATGGTTAAGGATATTGGCACCGACCATCATGGAGCTTCCGACCTCGGCAATGATGCGACCGAAGCCGGCGATTAATGCGGCAAGCAGGGCAAAGCGCACTTCGAACAACAGTGTCAGCATGGCACGCCAGCTGGATGCCCCCAGGGTCAGCGCCGTTTCCCAGGCACGCCGGTCGGCCGCCTGGATAGCAGAATGCCCCATGGCGACCAGTACCGGAAGGCACAACATCATCTGGCCCAGGATCATGGCCTTCTGGGTAAACAGCAGGTGCAGGTTGCCAAACGGCCCGCTACGCGACAGTAACAGGTAAAGCGTCAGGCCAATGACTACGGCAGGAACCGCCATAAGTGAATTGAACAGTGCAATGAGTGATCGGCGGCCGGGGAAATGACCATAGGCCAGGATAAAGGCCAGCGGCAAGGCGAGTACAGCGGTATACACAATAGCCTGGGCGGATACCCTGAAGGAAATGCCGACGACCGTCCACAGTGCCGTGTCGCCGCTGAACAGCAGCATCAGGGCCTGTTTACTGGCATCGACCAGGCTGTCCATTACGGTATCGGTACCGCCATGGGGATAAATAGCGGGCTGCCATCGATACGGTAGTCATGAATCACAGTTTGTCCCTCCACCGAGGTGACCCAGGCAATGAGTTCCATCGCCGCCCGGTAATGGCTGTCGGCATAATGTGCCGGGTTGACGGCTATAATGCCATAGGGGTTGAATAAACGCTTGTCACCTTCCACCAGCAATTTTAGCGAGCTCTTGCTGCGATACGCCAGCCAGGTGCCGCGGTCAGTGAGGGTGTAGGCCTGTAATTCCCCGGTGATCTGCAGCACTTTCCCCATGCCCTGGCCGGCTTCCCGGTACCAGTCGCCGCCCGGTTTCAGGCCAATAATTTTCCACAGGCGCAGTTCTTTTTTATGCGTACCGGAAGCGTCACCACGTGATATAAACAGGCTTTTGCTGTCGACGATTTTTTGCAACGCCTCGGCTACATTGTGAATACCGTTCACAGCAGCCGGATCATTGGCCGGCCCGACAATAACAAAATCGTTGTACATCACTTCACGTCGGTTGACGCCGTGTCCTTCGGCAACAAATTCTTCTTCGCCAATTCTGTCGTGTACCAGTACTACATCGACATCACCGTCACGTCCCATGCGTAATGCCTTGCCGGTACCAACCGCAATCACCTGGACACTGATGCCGGTCTGCTTTTCGAACGGCGGTAACAGTTTATTCAACAGGCCGGAGTTTTCGGTACTGGTCGTGGTGGCCAGACGGATCATTCGTTCAGCGGCACTCAACGGTGTAATGGCTGCCAGCAGCAGGACCATAGACAGGATTTTGAAAACATTTTTTAACATGGGTAGTGCTCCTGAATCAGGATTTCCCGGAGGGTTAAAAGGGATAAGGGATACAGGAGAGCAGGAGCAACATCTATGCCACGCATTTGAGCGCAAGACAGGGAGTGATCTGTGACAAAATTGAACAGAGAATGGCTCAGACTGTCCCGATAATGTCACACTATGAACCATGGGAGTATCAGGACTGTATAGCAGGATCACCGGTCTTTTGAGTACGCAGTTGTTCAGGTATGGCATCGAAAATAATGTTTTCGGCGCCATTAAACACCAGGAATTTTTTCCCTTTGGCACGGGTAATAATCGTTAACCCGGACTGGCGAGCCAGTTGCAGTCCCATTTCCGTGACACTGGAACGAGACAGCAGGATCGGGATGCCCATTTGCGTGGTCTTGATCACCATTTCCGATGTCAGCCGGCCGGTGGTGTAGAACAGCTTGTCCGCACCCTTTATACCTTCCAGCCACATCTGTCCGGAGATGGCATCAACGGCGTTGTGCCGTCCTACATCTTCGATAAAGGTCAGAATCTCTGTTCCCTGACATAATGCACAACCATGCACACCACCCGCAGTACGGTAAACATCATTGGCGTGGCTCAGTGTGTGTAACAGCTTGTATATACATGACTGGCGAAGTTTTGTGCTGACGGCACGGATGCTGCCCAGATTCTCCATGAGCTTGCCGAACATCGTGCCTTGTCCACAGCCAGTGGTGACAGTGCGCCTGGCCAGTTTGCTTTCCCAGTCAGTATTCTGCCGGCAGGTGGTGACACTCACCGAGTTGGTTTCCATGTCTACCTGCACCGACTTTATGTCATTCAGGTTGGAAAAAAACTGCTGGTTGCGCAAGTAACCGAGTGTAAGTAGTTCCGGGTGGCTGCCCAGTGTCATCAAGGTCACGATCTCATGTTTATCGACATACAGTGTTAACGGTGATTCGCCGGCAATGCGAGTATCGAGTGGGGTACCGGTCGCGTCGACTGCTTGTACCGGGTGTGTTGGATCGATAGCGGCATGGGTGAGTTGTGGACGGTAACGGTGGGCGGCAGTTTCAGTCATGGGTGTTATTCCGGCAGCTGGACAGTGGTACAGGAGGCAAAAAATATGCCGCCGGTTTCAGGGCCTGTGGATGCTCTGATTAATCCGTCATACCGGCGAAAGCCGGTATCTATCACACTGAAACCACTGGATTCTGGCACACGCCAGAATGACGGGAATCGAATTAATCAGGGTGTCCCTAGATATTATTTTCATCAGCGTCATAGGTGGTCATTTCCCTTACCAGCTCGACAATAGAGTCAATCTGCAGTTTAAGCATGAATTTTATTCTATGCCCTTCAACTGTCCTGTGGCTTATACCGAGCATCGCAGCAACTTCCTTATTGGTATAGCCTTTTACCAGGATATCGAGGATTTCACGCTCTCGCGTTGTAAGCAGGTCCAGACGATGTGTTAATTCGAGCATTTCCGCCTCTTTAACCCGTCGTGCCGTATCCAGTTCGATACCTTTACGAATATGCTTCAGGAGGATTTTCCGGCGAAAAGGTTTTTCAATAAAGTCGAGAGCGCCGGCTTTCATGGCCCGTACTGCGTTCTGGATATCACCGTGCCCCGAAATGATAATGGTTGGGATCTTAATGTTTGAATCGGCAAAAGATTCCTGGAGCTCCAGTCCGTTGATATCCGGCATGCGGATGTCCAGCAGCAGACAGCTGATTCTGTCCGGACGATAACGGTTCAGGAAAGAAGCTGCGCTGTCACAGGCAATCTGTTCATAGCCTACTGATTCAATAACGGTACAGATTGCCTCACGCACCGACGGATCGTCATCAACAATATAGACAATCGGAGCGTCGTTAAGCACTTTGATCGATGGCGAGTTTGGGCAGTGCAAAGACAACATTCATACCCTTGTCGTGGTTGGGAAAAAGTTTCAGGTATCCGCCGTGGGATTCGGCGATAGACCGGCTGATAGACAGGCCGATACCCACGCCACCTTCCTTGGTGGTATAAAACGGGTTAAATATTTTTTGTGGATCGGCATTGCCAAAACCGGAACCATTATCCTTTACATTGATTTTGACCAGTTTCTGATCCACAGGATCACTGTTGACAACGACTATTCGCTCCCCGACCGGGTTGTCGCTCATGGCATCAAGCCCGTTTGTGATGAGATTGATTAAAACCTGTTGAATCTGGATTGAATCGGCTTCAATAAAGCAGGGGTAACCCGGTGGGTCGTACTGGATATCAGCCTGTTGCCGTTTGGCCTCGGGCCGTAAAAACTCTGTGACTTCACCAATAAGTTTGTTGATATCCAGCGGCGATGTTTTGGGTTCCCGTTTGCTGACAAAATCACGTATTCGTCGCACGGTTTCGCCTGCGCGCTCGGTTTCTTTTGCCATCTTGATGGCATAGCTGCGCAGGTGATCGAGGTCAGGCTGATCTGCTCTGGTGGCTTCCTCGATCGTCTCTGCATAATTCATAATGGCGCAAAGTGGCTGGTTGAGTTCGTGTCCAAACGCCGAGGCCATTTCTCCGGCGCTGAGGATTCGGCAGACTCGTGTGAGTTGCTCCTGGCGTTTTCGTATCTGGATGTCGGCATCCTCGGCGTGTTTTTTTTCCGTTATATCCCGAGTGATGCCCAGCAACGCGATGATATCGCCGTTATTATTGCGCATAGGTGTCGCATGCGTTTCCATCCAGCGCGTCTTTCCTTTCAGACTGAGTATTTTGAATTCCAGGGTTCCTGACGAACCGTTGAAGACGTGCCGGGTGAGTTGTTTGTAAGAATCGAGGTCTTCCGGATCAATATAGTCGTAAATACAGGTTCCGATCAGTTCTTTCGTTGTGTCTGCCTCGATCAGGGCAGCTCCCGCAGGATTGATGTCCAGAACGATGCCATCGGCCTTGTGCAGTTTTACACACTCCGGCTCGGAGTGGATGATCGTCCGCAGGTAGTCTTCCTTTACCTTGAGCGTTTCCTCGATTTTCTGCAGGCGTGTACGGGTTTGTTGTAGCGTGAGTTGTGTACTGCGGAGTCTGGATATTATCTGGTAGATAAATACTGCGACGAGGATTGCAACAAATAAAGTGATTATCAAGGTGGGACTCATGAATCCACCTCGTGTAAATATTCAGTACCCCTGATGTTCTGGAATTTATCCGCTTCGTTCATAACAGATATCATCTGCGCTTTTATACCTGTGTCAAGTATAGCCTATGTGTGGCAAATCCTGATTAGGGTAATTTTCGAATATTGTTGAGGAAATGCTGAAATAACATGGGATCCTGCTGTTTGAGTCGAGCGCGCAAGGCGATGTGCTCATCCGTTGGGCCGGTTATGTTGCTTTGCAGGCGGTACAGCGTCCGGTAGCTGGCGGGGCAGGCTGTCGTATCGTTTTGAGGAATGGACAGAATTCTGGTCAACCCGGGCTTGACCAATAACAGCCAGGCAGGAAAGGTCTGCACTGGCAGTTCCGGCTCCAGTTCCAGGAAGTCCAGCCATTGTTGACGTAGCTCCGCATCGCGACTGGATTCAAGTGCATCGCTGTGTTGCGGAAACTGCCAACACAGCGTGAACCAGCTCAGTAAAGCATCGCAGCGCCGGTGCAGTTGGTCGCAGGCGCGGGCGTGGCGTTGCAGCAATACCGGGTCGACCGGCCAGTCGGGTGTCTGTTCCACCGCCTGGCGGGCGCTGTCCCAATCCATCGCCCGGCTTGCCGTGTAGCTGGCATGCAGATCGGGTTGTGTCGTTTGGTAGGGCTGGTTGTGCAAAGCAGAACTCAGGCGTCGCCACAGGGGTATCAACAGGTTGCGACTTTCCTTGCCTAACAGGCTTTCTGCCAGAGGAGTCAGAGTTTCTTGCAGAAGCTGCAAGTCGGCAGCGGCATCGATTACCGGTAGTTCGAGACCTTCTGCCGCCTCCACCAGGCGTTCCAGTTCACCCAGGCGACCGTGGTCTGGCGCCGTGTCGTAGAGGCCCTCCAGCTGACGGCGTGCCTCTGTTGAGTTGCGATTGGCCAATGACCGGGTGATGCCATTGACACGACCGGTGGCCGGTGCATCGGTGAACATATCCAGCTGCGGTTGGTCTTGTGGTTTGTGATAGCACTGATGAAAATAACGATCCAGCATGCTGTTGTGGCTGAAGCTTAAACGTTGTGAGCGGTCGTCACGCCAGGCATGATAGCTGACGGCTTCATTCTGCCAGCCCAGGCGTTGCAGGTAGTCGGTGGCCTGTATCAATTGCTGCAGGATGTGTTCGCGGTCGCCAAACAAAGCTTCGTCGAGCGTATCCAGCTCACCGTTGCGCCAGGCCTCGTAGTCGGTATAAATCAGGCGTCCTTCCTGAAGCAGGAATTCCAGGGGAAGGTATTCACCCTGTTCCAGCAGTAACCGGTCGACCTGTTGCTGGACAGGCTGGATAGCAGGATCGCTCATTCGGTTGCCTCCAGTGGCCCGAACAGGGCCTCCAGATCCTGTTCGTTCCACTGTGCCGCATCGCTATCGCCACCTTGATACAGGCCGTCGGCCAGGGCTTGCTTGCGCTGTTGCATGGCGTGGATTTTTTCTTCCAGGGTGCCTGCGCAAAGCAGCTTGTAGACAAAGACCGCTTGCTGCTGGCCGATACGGTGGGCGCGGTCGGTGGCCTGGCGTTCCACGGCCGGGTTCCACCACGGGTCATAGTGGATGACAGTGTCGGCGCGGGTGAGGTTGAGTCCCACACCACCGGCCTTGAGGCTGATCAGAAACACGGGCGCCTCGCCGGCCTGAAATTGCTGCACGGGTTTTGACCGATCACGGGTTTGACCGGTGAGTTTTACATAGCCGATGCCGGCCTTTTTTAATTCATCTTCGATCAACCCGAGCATGCTGGTGAACTGGGAGAAGAGTAAAATACGCCGACCTTCTTCAACCATTTCCGGTAACAGCGCCATGAGCATGGTCAGTTTTGCCGACTGTTTGACCTTTTGTGCGCTTTCCATCTTCACCAGGCGTGGATCACAACACACCTGGCGCAGTTTCAGCAGCGCATCCAGTACCACAATGTGACTGCGGCCTATGCCCTGGCGCTCGATTTCCTCGCGCACCCGACGGTGCATGGCCAGGCGCACGGTTTCGTAAAGTTCCCGCTGCTTTCCCTCCAGCACCACGCTCTGGATGATTTCTGTTTTGGGCGGCAGTTCGGTGGCCACCTGTTGTTTGGTGCGACGCAACAGGAAGGGGCGAATGCGGCGGCTGAGACGTTCTGCGGTAACTTCGTCAGCGTGTTTTTCGATCGGTGTACGGAAATGCCGGCGGAACTGTTTGCTGTTACCCAGCAGGTCAGGCAGCAAAAAATCGAACAACGACCACAGTTCGCCCAGATGGTTTTCCATCGGTGTACCGGTGAGACACAGGCGGTGACGGGCGTCGATGTCGCGTACCACGCGGCTGGCTTGCGCCCTGGGGTTTTTGATCACCTGCGCCTCATCCAGGATGAACAAATGATAAGTGTGGGCCAGCAGTTGTTCCTTATCCCGGGTCAGGAGCGGATACGTGGTGAGGATAAGGTCGTGCCCGGCGATGTCGGCGAAGTGTTTATGGCGTTGCGGGCCGTGCAGGACCAGTACCTTGAGTTGCGGGGTAAAACGCTCGGTCTCCTGGCGCCAGTTGAACATCAGGCTGGTGGGAGCGACCACCAGGCTGGGGCGGTCGGCACGTCCCTGTTCTTTTTCCAGTAACACATGGGCGAGGGCCTGCACAGTCTTGCCCAGCCCCATGTCGTCAGCCAGGATGCCGGCCAGGCGGTACTCGCGCAGGAATTGCAGCCAGTCCAGACCGTGTTGCTGATAGGGGCGTAGCGTTGCCGTCAGACCCTCGGGTGGCGATACTGCGGGGATGCCGTCCAGTTCGCGCAGGCGTTGGGCCAATTGTTGTGCGTCGTCGTCGCCCTGCCAGTGCAGGCGCGGGCCGTCCTCATTTTGATCCAGTGCGGTAAGGCGGGCCAGCTGCACGCGATTAAGGCGCAGGTGCCGGTCATCATTCAGTGCGCTGCCGTCGAGCATTTCCAGCAAGGTTTCCAGCAATGGCAGTATCCGTTGCGCCGGCAGGCGCAGCAGGCGCTCGCCGTTCTGTTCGCCATCCTGTTCGTCATCCAGGGGGAGAATAAAATTTTCCGTGGCAAGCATTTCTGCGCGCAACAGGTGGCGGGGAAAGGTTTGTAAAAACGCCACCAGGTCGGGCAGCAGATCGATACGTCGGCCATCGACCTCCACCCCCAGGCCGATGTTGAACCAGTCCTGTTGCTCCAGTGGGTCGACGTCGCAATACCAGTGCGAAGCGTCGATCAGCTGGTGGCGAAAGTGATCGTATTCGATACGCCAGCCCCGGGTGCGTAATCCGGGGAGGCCGTCCTCCTGGAAATCCAGCCATGCGTCGATATCGTCGCCGAGTGAATCGGAGAGAGGGAGAAAACAGTCATCACCGGTGTCGCGGCGCAACGTCTCGTCGGCTTTGAACCCCAGCTTGCGTAACTGTGTGACGGCCGCCTGTTCGACTTTTTTGTCGCGCGGCACCCGGATGACGTGCTTGCCATCAAAGTGCGTGGCCGGATCGTGGCGCGTCAAGGTGATACCCCCGTAATCGAAACTGAGACAGGCGAAGTCGTGGTTTTCCTCCCAATCCTCCCCGCCATCCTGTTCGCGCGTGGTCAGGCGCAGACAGGGCACCGGTTTGGCACGCGCGGCGGTAACCTGTTCGAGGTGTTGCAGCGGCGGGATATCGGCGTCAGGGTAACGCTGTTGCAGGTCAGCTTGCAGTACACTGACCCGGTCGGCCGTCACCGGCGGCAGCTTGAGCAGTTCCGTGACCAACGCCGGTGGCAGTCCGGATTCCACGATGCCGCATTGGCCCTGTTCAGTGTCCAGATACCAGGGGCATGACAGCAGCATCAATTGAAGTTGATCGGCGGCGGGGGACAACGTCCAGTGACAGCGTTGATGACCGAAATCATCCACTACCCAGTGCAGATCCAGTGTGCGCGTAGCGCCCTGTTCAAGCCGGAGACCCCACTCTGCATCTTTCAGAAAACAACGTCCGCTGGCGAGCATGCCTTCCAGCAGGTGTGACGACTGCGGATCATCAAGCACGGGGACTCCCGTGAAGGAGGTTTGCGGTAACTGGTTCAGGGCGCTGAGCAGTTCAAGGTCGGCCGGTTCCAGAAACCGTGCCGGGGTGCGGTGCGTTACCTGGCCGGGTTTAAAATAACTCCCTACAGAATAACGGCCGTCTTTCAGGCGGCGGGCGGCGAAGGTCTCCACCAATAAATCTTTTTCGTCGGGCTGCAAGACGTATAACAAGGCCTGCCGGGATTTCGGACATTCGTGTTTTCCACGGCGTTTTTCAGGCAGGGAAGCGAATGCCCTGGAGGGTTCATCCACCGGCAGCACCTGCCTGTCCTGCAGTGCTTGCAGCAATACGGCAGCGACGTGCTCGCAATCTTTCTTTTTCGAACAACTGCACTCGCCGCTGATGGTGATCGCATCCGCTACCTTGTCCGTGCGCACATAGACCCTGAATGGACGACTGCCGGGCTGCGGAATTGTCGCGGTGATCAGCTCGCCGCCGCGCTGAATGTTCGGAGCAGCGATCCGCCCGTCAGCGAATAATCGCCACCCCTTGTCGAAACGTTCCGGTGAAATGTGTGCCGCCACGTCAGTCAGGGTAAATAACATGTGTGCATTGTAACCTGAACAGGGTCGTTTATTTATTGAAGCGGTACTGTATAACCGCTGGTCAAAGAAAGGACGCTGGAAAAGACTCACCCCATTTTTTCTATTGATGACAGGATGTTACACTTTGCCCAAACAACTTTAACGGGACGGTAGCGAAATTACATCACACTTTTTGGATCAGTGTGCCGTTATCCAGGTTGACAACCGTTGGTATATTTGCCAACATAAAGCTTATCAGCAAGGAGGCTTGAATTGGCTAGAAATACGCGAAATATTTCATGGATCAAGGCAGCGCAAAAGGATTTTATGAAGTTTCCCGCCGCTGTTCGTGAAAGCATGGAAACTGCGTTAACGTTTGCAGCGGAAGGACAGAAGGCCGATAGCGCGAAACCCATGAAAGGGTTAGGTTCAGGCGTTTTTGAAATTACGAAGCGTCACAACACGGACACTTTCCGCTCAGTTTATGGCTTGAAAATCGCTGAAGATATCTGGGTTGTTCATGCATTCAAGAAAAAATCGAAGACGGGCATCAAAACACCCGGGGAAGATATCGCTCTGATCAAGAGTCGCATCAAGCAACTAAAGGAAATGTTGAAATGAGTGAAAAACTGGAAATTGTCAAAGGTCGCGGCAATGTGTTTCGTGATCTGGGTGAGAAAGATGCTGATGTAAGGCAAACCAAAGCGTTATTGGCCGCTGAGATTGTTCGCATTCTGGATAAGGAAAAACTCTCCGTTCGGGCTGCTGAAAGGGTTACGGGTTACAATTACAGTGATTTCTCACGAATTCGAAATGCTGAACTTTCCCGGTTTACGATTGATAAGCTCATGATGGTGACCAATGCACTGAGTCGACGGGTTAATGTAAAAATCAGTGTGACAAAACAGCGTGGTGCAGACCGCAACCCGGTCAAACCGACAGAGCGCACCGTTTCCTGAGTTGAGAACCAGTTAAGTGGGCGGTGTCGTTCAATGAAATGGTATGGCAGACGCTGCTTTTTGTGCCACTTCTTGATGGGGTTGGGGGAGCCTTGAATTCTACGGGGCTTGGACCTTGGGCACTGAATGGTCACAAGGTGGGCACAGTCTGGGCTCCGGCAACCGGGAGCAGGCAGTTCATGACAGGGTTATTCGTGGCTGTTTTCCTGGTTAGACGAACGGTTCAACTAAAGCGAAATCCTTGTGGCCTTAATACCTTGGCCTGTGGTTGACACAAATTCGTGGCTCTGTAGAATGCCTCTTTTTACGACTTCAGGCGCGTAGCTCAGTTGGTTAGAGCACCACCTTGACATGGTGGGGGTCGTTGGTTCGAATCCAATCGCGCCTACCAAATTAGACATTCCGGTCCTCGCCTCAGGCGGGGATTATTTTTTGCACGATCAAGTGGCCTCTCGTATGGGTCACCACTGGAGATTAGACAATGCCCGTTATTACCCTCCCTGACGGCTCTCAGCGTCAGTTTGACCATCCCGTAACCGTTTATGATGTCGCAGCCGATATCGGCCCCGGTCTCGCCAAAGCCGCGCTGGCCGGCAAAGTTAATGGTGAACTGGTCGACACCAGCTACCGTATCGAGAACGACGCCGAACTGGCTATCGTGACCAATAAAGATGACGATGCACTGGCACTGGTCCGTCACGATGCGGCGCACGTTATGGCGCAGGCCGTTCAGGAACTGTATCCCGGCACCCAGGTCACCATTGGCCCGGCCATCGAAAACGGTTTCTATTATGACTTTGCGCGCGATGAGCCGTTCACGCCGGAAGATCTGAAAAAAATCGAAAAGCGTATGACCGAAATCGTCAAGCGCAATCTGCCCATTGAGCGCGAAGTCTGGACGCGTGACAAGGCGATAAAAACCTTCAGCGAGATGGGCGAGACCTACAAGGTCGAAATCATCCAGGACATCATTCCGGAAGGTGAGGAACTGTCCATCTACCGGCAGGGCGACTGGTTTGATATGTGCCGTGGCCCACACCTGCCCGGCACCGGCAAGCTGCCGAAAGCCTTCAAATTGATGAGCGTGGCCGGTGCCTACTGGCGCGGGGATTCCAACAACCCCATGCTGCAACGTATCTATGGTACGGCGTGGCGCAACAAGGACGAACTCAAGGCCTACCTGCACCGGCTGGAAGAAGCCGAAAAGCGTGACCACCGCAAGCTCGGCAAGACCATGAACCTGTTCCACACCCAGGAAGAGGCGCCGGGCATGGTGTTCTGGCACGACAAGGGCTGGCGTATTTATCTCCTGGTGCAGGACTATATCCGCAACAAGCTGCGCGATCACGGTTACCAGGAAGTGCACACGCCAACCATCATTGATCGCAGCCTGTGGGAGAAGTCCGGCCACTGGGAAAAATTCCAGGACGACATGTTCATCACCGAGTCGGAGAAGCGCACCTTCGCCATCAAGCCGATGAACTGCCCGGCGCATATCCAGATTTATAACCAGGGGCTGAAGAGCTATCGTGATTTACCGCTGCGACTGGCCGAGTTCGGTTCCTGCCACCGCAACGAGCCGTCCGGGACCCTGCACGGCCTGATGCGTGTGCGCGGTTTCGTGCAGGACGATGCACATATTTTCTGTACCGAAGCACAGGTGCTTGGCGAGGTATCGGACTTCATCGACCTGTTATTCGAGGTCTACCGTGATTTCGGTTTCGAGGATGTCATCATCAAGTTCTCCACGCGCCCGGAAAAACGCGTCGGCGCTGACGAGGTCTGGGACAAGGCCGAGAAATCCCTGCAGGATGCACTCGACCACAAAAAGCTGGACTGGGAATTGCAGCCGGGTGAGGGCGCTTTTTACGGCCCCAAAATCGAATTTTCGCTGAAAGACTGCCTGGAACGGGTCTGGCAACTCGGTACCATCCAGCTGGATTTCTCCATGCCAGACCGGCTTGGTGCCACCTACGTGGCCGAGGACGGCAGCAAGCATATGCCGGTCATGTTGCACCGCGCCATCCTCGGTTCGCTGGAGCGATTTATCGGGATTTTGATCGAACATTACGCCGGAGCCTTGCCGCTGTGGCTGGCCCCGATTCAGGCCGTGGTGATGAATATCACCGACAATCAGGCCGAATATGCCAAAAAAGTTGAAGAAACCTTGAAGAAACAGGGAATCAGGGTCAATTTAGACTTGAGAAACGAGAAAATCGGCTTTAAAATCCGCGAGCACACAATTCAGCGCACCCCGTACTTGCTGGTCGTCGGCGACCGGGAAGCTGACTCAGACACTGTGGCCGTGCGCACGCGAAGCGGTAAGGACCTGGGAAGCCTGTCCTTGCAAACCCTTTCCGAAGGGTTGAATGCTGAAATCGCGAGCCGCGGCCAAACTATTTTGGAGACGTAAACTATCGCTGCAGCAAACAAACTGAAACACAGGCTCAATCAGAGCATCGACGCAACGGAAGTGCGCCTGGTTGGCGCAGAGGGCGAGCAGATCGGGGTTGTCCCGCTTGCCGAAGCCATGGAGAAAGCGGGAGAAGCCAGTCTTGATCTGGTGGAAATCTCACCGCAGGCCGAGCCACCGGTTTGCAAGATCATGGATTACGGCAAGTACCGTTTCGATGAACAGAAGAAACGGCAGGCTGCACGCAAGAAGCAGAAGCAGACCCAGGTCAAGGAAATCAAGTTCCGGCCCGGTACCGATATTGGTGATTACAATATCAAGTTGCGCAACCTGACCCGCTTCCTGAATGAGGGTGACAAGGTCAAGGTGACCCTGCGTTTCCGTGGCCGTGAAATGGCGCACCAGGAACTGGGGCGCGATTTACTCAAGCGGGTAGAGAATGATCTTTCGGAACTGGCTACCGTTGAGCAGTTCCCCAAGATGGAAGGCCGTCAGATGATTATGGTGATGGCGCCAAAGAAGAAGTAGGTTCCGGTTGGAACCGCAGTTCGCCCCGGGTACTCACCGCACCTGGGGGCGCACTTACGATGTATAGAAGCGGGAGAGAAACTATGCCTAAGATGAAAACCAATCGTGGAGCCGCCAAGCGGTTCCGCAAGACCGCCAGTGGCGGTTTCAAGCGTGGCCAGTCGCATCTGCGCCATATCCTCACCAAAAAAAGCAGCAAGCGCAAGCGCCATCTCGGCAGCACCGAACAGGTGCACGAAGCCGATCAGCGTGCCGTTCGCCGCATGTTGCCATTTGTCTAACCGGAGGGGATGAGCCATGCCAAGAGTAAAACGTGGTGTTCAGGCGCGAGCCAAACACAAGAAGATCCTCGACAAAGCCAAGGGTTATTACGGTGCACGTCGCAAGGTTTACCGTGTCGCCAAACAGGCGGTCATCAAGGCCGGTCAGTATGCCTACCGTGACCGTCGTCAACGCAAGCGTCAGTTCCGTGCACTGTGGATTGCCCGTATCAATGCAGCCTCTCGCGAGAACGGCATGTCCTACAGCCGTTTCATCAATGGATTGAGCAAAGCCGGTATCGAAGTCGACCGCAAGGTACTTGCTGATCTGGCCGTGTTCGATGCGGCTGCCTTTAGTGCGCTGGCAGAAAAAGCAAAAGCCAGCCTCGAAGGTTAGTCCACGCGCTGTATAGTCGCAGCGTAAAAAACCAAACCCGTTTAAAGGGGAAGGCTGGTGAAATGCCAACCTTCCCCTTTTTCGTTTTCAGGAGATGTGATGTGGAGGCGTTAGCCACACTCGAACAACAGGCCCGCGAAGCTATCGATGCCGCCGGTGATCTCAAGGCGCTTGATGAGGTGCGTGTTCAGTACCTTGGCAAGAAAGGCCTGTTGACCGAACAACTCAAGCAGCTGGGAAAACTGCCTGCTGATGAACGGCCACAGGCCGGACAGGCAATCAACATTGCCAAGCGACAGGTGCAGCAGGCCATCGAGGCGCGCAAGCAAGCCCTGCAAAACGCCGTCCTGGCCGAGGCGCTGATTTCCGAGCGGATCGACGTGACGCTGCCGGGTCGGGGACAGGGTACGGGTGGGCTGCACCCGGTGACACGCACCCTGCAACGCATCGAGCGGTTATTTTCTTCCATGGGGTTCGAGTCAGCGGAAGGCCCGGAAATCGAGGACGACTACCATAACTTCGAGGCGTTGAATATCCCGGCACATCACCCGGCGCGTGCCATGCACGATACCTTTTATATCGACACGCACCGGGTATTGCGAACCCATACGTCACCGGTGCAGATCCGGGTGATGGAAGAACGCAAGCCACCGTTCCGCATCATTGCCCCGGGGCGCGTGTATCGTTGCGATTCCGATTTAACGCACACGCCGATGTTTCACCAGGTTGAGGGACTGCTGGTGGATGAAAACGTCAGCTTTGCTGATCTGAAAGGCCTGCTCGATGAATTCCTGAAAGACTTCTTTGAATGCGATGACCTGTCAGTGCGTTTTCGCCCCTCATACTTCCCGTTCACTGAACCGTCTGCGGAAGTGGATATCGAATGTGTTATGTGTTCCGGCGAAGGTTGCCGAGTGTGCGGCCATACCGGCTGGATAGAAATCCTGGGCTGCGGCATTGTACATCCCAATGTCTTTACACACGTCGGCATTGATAACGAAGCCTGGACCGGTCTGGCCTTCGGTATCGGTGTGGAACGACTGACCATGCTGAAATACGGTGTCGATGACCTGCGCCTGTTCTTTG
>CAZVBD010000011.1:0-31249 GCA_964625255.1 uncultured Thiohalobacter sp.
CAACGCCGACTCGATAAGTTGTTGGCTGAAGTGCGCGCTTGCCGGGCTTGCGAAAGAGTACTTCCATATTCCCCGACCAGCTAGCGGGGTAAATTGCCAGAACATGCCCTATGATGTGCGCCATGGAACAGAAAGAGACACTGCTGGAATTTCCCTGTGACTTTCCCATCAAGGCGATGGGCAAGGCGACGTCCGGCTTCGAGGCCCGCGCGTTGGAGATCGTTCGTCGCCATGTAACGGATTTTAATGATAAAAATATGCGTATCGTGGCCAGTGGCAAGGGTAACTACCTGTCCGCAACTTTTGTCGTGCGTGCCACCAGCAAGGTGCAGCTGGATGACCTGTACCGTGAGTTGACCGCCTGTGAAGACATGTTGATGGTGCTTTAGGTCCCTGCCGTGATAATACCTGCTTCTGCCACAGATATAGCCGATAGCTGCCTCGATCCCGATGCAGGTTCGATAAGCATCAGCCGTCCTGGCCTGAGCGACTACAAACCGGTGTGGCGGCGGATGCAGGCGCATACGGAAAACCGTAGTGGTCCAGGTGACGATGCGATCTGGCTACTGGAACACCGCCCCGTGTTCACGCTGGGGATGAACGGCAAGCCCGAACACCTGCTGGCACCGGGCGATATTCCGGTGGTTGAGGTAGATCGCGGCGGTCAGGCGACTTACCACGGTCCCGGGCAACTGGTGGCATACCTGATGCTGGACCTGCGTGCGCGCAACCTGGGTATCCGCGGTCTGGTGGAATTGCTGGAGCAGTCAGTGATCCATTGGCTGGGGACGCAGGGTATTACTGCACGCGCGCGCCGCGATGCACCGGGTGTGTATGTGGATGGTGCCAAAATCGCTGCGCTGGGCTTGCGTGTCCGGCGTGGTTGCAGCTACCACGGATTGAGTTTTAACGTGGATATGGATCTGGAGCCTTTTTCACGCATCAACCCCTGCGGCTATGCGGGGATGGAAGTGACACAATTATGCGACCTCGGCGTTACCACCGATGTCGATGCCGTGGCACAGGACTGGCTACCCGGTTTGCTGGCACGGCTTGAACAGGCCACACGGCAGAAAATATAAATCATTGAAGAGTTAATGACTGATGTCAGACCAACAACCCAAACGCCAGCGTGGTGAAGCCAAGACCTCGCGTATCCCGATCAAGGTTGAGGTGACCGGACGACCGATGCGCAAGCCGGCCTGGATTCGGGCAAAGTCCCCGGCCGGCCCGGAAGTTCAGCGTCTGAAGAGTATCTTGCGCGAACAGCGTTTGTTTACCGTGTGCGAGGAAGCTTCTTGCCCGAACCTTGGGGAATGTTTTACGCACGGTACAGCGACCTTCATGATTATGGGTGATATCTGTACACGGCGTTGCCCGTTTTGTGACGTGGCCCATGGGCGCCCTGATCCACTTGACCCGGAAGAACCACGACACCTTGCGGAAACCATCGAGGCCATGGGCTTGCGCTATGTGGTCGTGACATCGGTCGACCGCGATGATCTGCGGGATGGTGGTGCCGGGCACTTTGTCGATTGCATTCAGTCGATTCGTGAGCGCAACCGCGATACCCATATCGAAATACTGGTGCCGGACTTCCGCGGTCGTATGGACCGTGCGCTGGATATTCTGCACAAGGCACCACCGGATGTGTTTAACCATAATCTGGAAACTGTGCCGCGTCTGTACAAAAAAGTACGCCCTGGCTCCGATTACCAGTGGTCACTGACGTTGTTGAAAAACTTTGCGCAGAAGCACCCCGATGTGCCGACCAAATCCGGCATGATGCTGGGTCTGGGTGAAACGCTGGAAGAGGTTGAGCAGGTTATGCGTGATATGCGCGACCATGATGTCAACATGCTCACGCTCGGGCAGTATCTGCAACCCGGTCGGCATCACCTGCCGGTTGACCGTTTCGTCCACCCGGATGAATTTGACCGTTTGCGTGAAATCGGTGAAGCCATGGGATTCGGTCAGGTAGCCAGCGGACCGATGGTGCGGTCGTCCTATCATGCTGACCAGCAGGCGGCAGGGCTGCTCTGACTGTGCGCGGCAGATGCGCGTGTAATACTTTTTTATGACTCACCTGCTTGTTGCCATTACACCGCACGGCTTTGGTCATGCAGCACAGCTCGCGCCGGTACTTAATGCACTGCGCCGGCACTTGCCTGGTCTGTCGCTAACCCTTGTGAGTACCTTGCCCGAGACCTTTTTGCGTGAACGCGTAGAAGGTGATTTCCATTACATCAGGCGTGCTGCCGACTTTGGACTGGTGATGCATTCTGCGCTGGCGATTGATCTCGATGCCAGTGCGGCACGCTATGCACAATTGCACGATAACTGGATTACACAGGTCAACGCAGAGGCGCAATTCCTCGAAAAACAGCAGGTCGACCTGGTACTGGCGGATGTCCCGTACCTGACGCTGGCCGGTGCTGAACAGGCAGGCATTCCGGCCTTTGCGCTTTGTTCGCTGAACTGGGCGGATATTTACCGACACTACTTTTCCGGTCGGCAGGAAGCGCCTCGCGTGCTGGACCAGATGGAAACCGCCTATGCTTCGGCACACACCTTCTTTTGTCCGGAACCGTCTATGCCAATGACTTTTCTCGACAACACTCAATCCGTCGGCCCGATTGCAAGGCAGGGCCGGGACTGCCGGCGACAACTCAGGCAGAGACTGGGAATCAATGACGATATTGCACTTGTCCTGGTTGCTCCGGGTGGTGTGGATGCCCGATTCCCGATTGAATCCTGGCCGACCAATCAGGGTATACACTGGCTGATCAGTGACAGTTGGCAGGTTGTTCATCCTGATGCGAGTTTGCTGTCGCAAACCGGTTTGATGTTTACCGATCTGCTGGCTTCCTGTGACGGGGTACTCGGCAAATGCGGTTACGGCACGGTGACAGAGTGTGTCATCAACGGAACGCCCTTGCTCTACATCCCACGTCCTGACTGGCCGGAAGAACATAGTCTGCTCACCTGGCTGGACATGCACCGGGCTGCGGTTCGGGTTGAACCTGAACAACTGGAAAGTGGCAAATTGAGTGAGCCGGTAGAACGGGCGCTTGGCCTCAAGGTGGCTACCTGCGTTAGCAACGGTGCTGAACGGGTGGCGGAGGCGATGTTGCGCTGCTGTTTTGAACGGGGGTTGCGGTGATATGATTACGTTTAATCGCGAGGATTGGGCGGCACTGGATGAGTCAGGTATTACCGCCGATCTGGCGCGAAGTCTTTCCTGAACGGGTGGTCAGTCATGCAGTGCGTCATCTACAAAAGTCTCCGGCAGTTTGATTACTACTTGTTCATCAAAAAGGATGAGGGGCTGGATCGTGTGCCGGACGCGCTTAAGACGCTGCTCGGAAATCTCGAAAAGGTGACCGAAGTGAAGTTGCATACACTGCGCAAGCTGGCACAGGCCGATGTCATTGAAGTGATGGCGCAGATCGAAGCAGAAGGGTATTTCCTGCAGATGCCACCTCGCCAGAGGTTGGCTCCAAAAAGTTCCTGATTACGAGTCGTGAGTGGAGATCAGTGCTGCGCCGGATCTGCTTTACTCTTGAATGGTTTGGCGATTGTGGCGGGAAGTTCTACTTCGCCATTGCGGTTACGTTCAGCCAATTGTTCGATGAGACTGTCTAACCCATTCCGTCTAATGGTTTCGCCAAAGCTTGTTCGGTAGGTAATCGCAAGGCTGATACCCTCGATACGAATGTCGTAAATTTTCCACTCCCCGTTTTTAAGATAAACCTGGTATTGCACATCGACTGTCCGGCCTTTATCTATCTCGATGGTCGCGCGTACGGAAGCCTTGCGGTCACCCGGTTTGTAGCGCGAAGGCTGGTAGCGAACACTGTCCTTGTGGGCAATGATGTCATCGGCGTAACTGGTCATTGCCGTAACATAGGAACGTATCAACAGGGTCTGGATTTCGTTGACCAGACGCTGTCGCTGAGCATCTGTGGCATTACGCCAGTATTTGCCAATGACCAGCCGTGTGATGCGTGGAAAGTCGATATAGGGCGCAATCAGTTCATCACTGATGCGGTAGGCGATGGAATTATCCTGCTTTATCCGGTCACGGTTTTCTTCCAGACGATGAATCAGCTTGCTGATGGTTTCGGCAATAATTGGCTGTGGGTCGTGGTCAGTCTCTGGGTCAGGAATGGCCTGTGCGAGAGAGGTTGTGCCGGCAAGCAGCAGGGCACCTAAAAACATCCATGTGGTGTACAGCGTTGTTTTCATGAGGCGCATTGTACGTTTCCCTTCAGGTGTGACAACACCCTTGTTAGTCATCAGTCGAGTTCGAATCGTGCCCAGATGGGGCAATGATCCGACGGTTTATTCATGGCGCGGACCTCGTATGAGATTCCGGCATCCGTAGAATGTTCCATTAGCGGCCGGGTGGCCATTACCAGGTCGATGCGCAGGCCGCGTTTCGGGTCGCGTTCAAAGCCACGGCTGCGGTAGTCGAACCAGCTGAATTTATCGTCAACGTCGGGGTAATGGTAGCGAAAAGTGTCTGTCAGACCCCAGTCTGCCAGTTTTTGCAGCCATTCCCGCTCTTCCGGCAGAAAACTGCATTTTCCGGCTTTCAGCCAGCGTTTGGCATTGTCTGCACCGATGCCGATGTCCTGGTCCAGCGGCGCCACATTCATGTCACCCATTACTACAACCCGTTGCTGCGGGTCGTATTGCGTTTGCAGAAGTTCCAGCAGATCCCGGTAGAATTTTTGCTTGGCCGGGAACTTGGTTTCGTGATCACGGCTTTCGCCCTGTGGAAAATAACCGTTTATGACACTCAGGGTGTGGCCATCGGCAAGGGTGAAATCAGCACTGATCAAACGCCGTTGGGCATCTTCGCTGTCGTGTAGAAAGCCCTTGCGTACCGCCTGTGGTGCCTGTTTTGACAGAATGGCCACACCGTAATGGGTTTTTTGCCCGTGGAATACGGCGTGATAGCCAAGATCCTCAATCATCGACAGCGGGAAATCTTCATCCTGTGCCTTGGTTTCCTGTATACCAATGATATCGGGTGAATGATCCTCGACCAGTTTTTCCAGTTGGTGCTGTCGCATACGGATACTGTTGGTATTGAATGAGACAAGTTTCATTGGCGTTGTATTATTGGGGAAATTCGCTGCATTCTACTGGGCCATCAGTGTCCGGGCAATGCATCATGGCATTACGCTTGTCCGGCGCGTTACAATCGCGTCATTCATTCAGATTATAACTCACAGGATATTCATTTATATGAGCAGTGTAGTGGCCGACAGCTCCATTCAGGAAGCCCCGTCCCGGGTGCATGATGCATTTGAGTGGATTCGCAGTGAGCGCATCGAATCCCTGAACCTGGTGGTCGAGGAATACCGGCACCAGGTTACCGGTGCGGCACATTACCATCTGGCTTCTGATACGCCCGAGAATGTTTTCCTGGTCGCCCTGCGCACTGTGCCAATGGATTCCAGTGGTGTTGCACATATTCTCGAACATACGGCCTTGTGTGGAAGCGAGCACTACCCGGTACGAGACCCTTTTTTCATGATGATCCGTCGCTCGCTCAATACTTTTATGAATGCGTTTACCAGCAGTGACTGGACGGCCTATCCGTTTGCCAGCCAGAACCGCAAGGATTTCAATAACCTCATGGATGTGTATCTGGACGCGGTGTTTTTCTCCCGTCTGCACGAACTGGATTTTGCCCAGGAAGGTCACCGTGTCGAATTTGCCAAACCGGATAACCCTGAAACGGATCTCGTATTCAAGGGTGTCGTCTTTAATGAAATGAAAGGTGCGATGAGTTCGCCGGCCAGCATTCTTTGGCAAACCCTCACCAAGTACCTGTTCCCGACCACGACCTACCATTACAACAGTGGGGGTGATCCGGAATGTATACCCGATCTGGGTTATGACGAACTCAAGGCGTTCTATCAAACGCACTATCATCCCTCCAACGCTGTCTTCATGACCTTTGGGGATATTCCGGTGTTCGAGCATCATGCACGGATTCATGACAAGGCGCTGTCGCATTTCGAATGCCTGGATGTACATATTGCTGTGGATGATGAAAAACGCTACCACGCGCCCGTCTATGTACAGGAGAACTATGCCTTTGATGAGCCTGGCGATGTGGGCGACAAGACACACCTGGTGATGGGATGGCTGCTGGGCCCCAGCATTAACCTGAAGGAACAACTGGAAGCACAACTGCTCGAAGGGGTGTTGCTGGACGACAGTTCCTCGCCGTTGCGCCGCGCACTGGAGACAACGGACCTGGGCAGTGCGCCATCACCGTTGTGCGGGCTGGAAGCCTCGAATCGTGAAATGAGTTTTGTCTGTGGGCTTGAAGGCAGCCGTCCGGAGCACACCCATGCGATGGAATCATTGGTGCTGGATGTCTTGCAGGAAGTAGCCGACAAGGGTATTGAGAAATCACGCATTGAAGCCGTTTTACATCAGTTGGAGTTGAGTCAGCGGGAAATTTCCGGTGATGGCTATCCCTATGGATTGCAATTGATTCTTGAAGGTCTGTCGTGTGCCACACATCGTGGCGACCCGGTGGCATTGCTGAATCTCGATCCGGTGCTCGATGAATTACGTGAGCTGATCCAGGATACTGACTATATCCCGCGACTGGTGCGCGAGCTGCTGCTGGACAACATGCACCGGGTTCACATTACGCTGGTGCCGGATACAGGATTGTCAGCACGTCGTGATGAGGCGGAAGCAAAACGCCTTGCCGGGTTGAAGGCCCGGATGGATAAGGCACAGACAAATGCCGTTATCGAACAGGCCAGGGTGCTGGCTGAACGGCAGGCACAGCAGGATGATCCCTCTATGCTGCCAAAGGTCGGGCTGGAAGATATCCCTGACGAAATGCACATTGCTTCAGGTGAACAGGAAGACATCTCCGGTCTGCCAGTCAGCTTTTATCCCCAGGGCACGAATGGTCTGGTGTATCAGCAAGTGGTGGCTGAATTGCCACAGCTGGATGCTGATCTGCTGGGTGCCTTCCCCTGTTATAGCTACAGCCTTGCACAGCTGGGTTGTGGTGGACGGGACTACCTGGAAACACAGGCGCTGCAAACCAGTGTGTCCGGCGGTATCAGTGCCAGCAGCAGCATGCGAAGCAATGTTGGTGACGAGCAGTCGCTGAAAGGCTTTTTTGTACTATCCGGCAAGGCGCTGACGCGCAATCATGTTGAACTGGGTAAATTGATGTGCGATACGCTGGAGTCACCACGTTTCGATGAACATGATCGCATTCGCGACCTGGTGGCACAGCAACGGGCACAGCGCGAACAGAGTGTGACCGGTAATGGTCATGGGCTTGCCATGTTGGCGGCTGCCTCCGGTATGAGTCCCGGTGCGGCACTCTCGCACCGGCTGCGTGGGCTGGTCGGTATTCGCACCCTGAAGGAGCTGGATGATTCTTTTACCGATTCCGGTCAAGTGAAAACCTTTGCGGGCCAGCTTGCTGCATTACACGAACTTGTACGTAGCGCACCACGCCAGTTCCTGTTGATCAGTGAGGCAGAACGGCGCACACAGGTCTGTGAAGAACTTGAACAGGCCTGGGCACAGGCGCAGGCCGGCAACGATGATTTCACGTCATTTGAGCAGGACAGCAGGGTCAATGCCAGGGTGCGTGAAGCCTGGGTCGCCAATACCCAGGTAAATTTCTGCGCCAAGGCCTACAAGACAGTGCCGGCAGAGCATCCCGATGCGGCCGCACTTACCGTGTTGGCCGGTTTCCTGCGCAATGGCTTTTTGCACCGGGCAATCCGCGAGCAGGGTGGTGCCTACGGTGGCGGCGCCAGTCACGATGCTGACAATGCAGCCTTCCGTTTCTTCTCTTACCGTGATCCCAGGCTTGGCGAAACGCTTGATGACTTCGACAACGCCGTCGACTGGCTGCTGAGTGAAAAGCATGAGTGGCGACTGCTGGAGGAAGCCATACTGGGTGTGATCAGCAGTATTGATAAACCTGCATCCCCGGCAGGAGAAGCACGTGATGCGTTCTTCAGTGCATTGCATGGACGTACACCGGAACGACGTCAGGCAGTACGTAAACGTATACTGGATGTCACGCTCGATGATCTCAAACGCGTCGGTGAAATTTATCTCAAGCCTGAGCAAGCGAGCATAGCCCTCATCACCAGCCAGGCAAGTGAGGATGCTTGCAGGGCGCTGGGACTCGATATTCAACTGCTGTGAGCCTGTGACCGCCTTATCACCGGACAGGCCCCTGCCGCCTCGTGAGCGTTACCAGGCAGCACTGGCGACACAGAAATTTCGCACGGATAGCGGGCAGGCACAAGTCGTGGAGCACTTGCAGGCCCTGTACGAAATGTTGCTTGCACCCCCTGCGTCCATCAACCTCTGGGAACGACTGACCGGGCATCGGCCACTACCGGTTCGTGGCCTGTACCTGTGGGGTGGTCCCGGGCGTGGCAAAACCTGGTTGATGGATGCCTTTTTCGATAGCCTGCCTTTTGCGGGTAAACGCCGTATTCACTTCCATCGTTTCATGCTGGAGATACACAAAACCCTGGATGCATTACCCAAAACACCCAATCCGTTATTGATCGTTGCGGACCGGCTGGCTGCCAGATCCCGCCTGCTGTGTATTGATGAGTTTCACGTCACCGATGTGGCCGACGCGATGTTACTTGCCGGGTTGCTCGAAGCCCTGTTTGATCGGCAGGTTACACTGGTGGCCACGTCGAATACCGCACCGCACAGGCTTTACCACGAAGGGCTGCAACGAACCCGTTTTCTTCCCGCTATAGCACTGGTCGAACGGCATACCGAGGTTCTGACTCTGGATGGCGATGAGGATTATCGCCTTACTCTGTTGCAACAGGGTGGTACCAGCCTTGTGGGAGGAAATGTCACACAGGCGCATCTCTGGCTTGAGGAACATTTCGCTGCACTCACGGGTGCTGTGCCGGCAAAGAGTGGACGCCTGAACTTGGCGGGGCGTGAATTGCATACTGTGGCGTTGTCAGACGGTGTGGTCTGGTTTACGTTTGAAGAACTGTGTTTGCGGCCACGGTCAGCGAGTGACTATCTGGAGCTGGCGTGTGAGTTCCACACACTGTTACTGGAAGGCGTGCCCGCGATGTCTGCTGAAATGGACGAAGGTGCACGGCGCTTCATTCATCTGATCGATGCGCTTTATGATCATGGTGTTAAGCTTGTGTTGACGGCAGACGTATCGCCCGACCAGTTGTACACGGGTCGTCAGCTGGCGCAGCCGTTTCAGCGTACGGCCAGTCGGCTGACGGAAATGGCCAGTAAAAGTTACCTGTCACGGCCTCATCGACCGGGCTAGGCCGTTGGAGCGGAAAGGAGTATTGCATGCTATACCGCCATGTTCGAAATTATTCCATACTGGCGTTGCTCATACTGATGGTGACGCAAGTAAACGCTGAAGAGATGCCGGTTGCCAAAGGGCATGTGGCGCGTGCCGTATTCACGACCCGTATCGTGAACCGGGAACCGGTAGACAGGGTGCTGGTACTGAAATCTCCGGCGACTGAAGCGTATTTCTTTACGGACCTGCGTAATTTGCAGGGGCACACTGTGACACATCGTTGGGAATATCAGGGCAGGACCGTCTCGAATGTGCCTTTCGTCGTAGGTGGTGACCGCTGGCGAGTATATTCAAAAAAGGTTTTTCCAGTAGACAGTTTTGGCGAGTGGTCAGTGACGGTCTTTGACGACAATGGCTGGCCGCTGTATGTCGAGTTATTTCACTACGAACCCACCGATGCCGAAGTCGGGCAGCATCAGACAAGTCTTCCGGAGGCGGCCGTCAGGCAGAATAGCGTGCCCGCCGAAGTCGGACTGACGTCATCAGAATAATTCTTCACCAGCCGCTTCCTCGACAGGTTTTCCGGGCATGGCTGCCGGTTCAGGCGGGCTTGTCGTGGTGAACCCCGGTTCCATCATGAGGTTTGTTTCCGCCGTAAAATTTGGTGTCATTTCGGTCAGTGCTGGCATCGCGGTGTTCGGGCCACCGTTATTCACTGTGGCTGAATCCGTTTCCGGTATTTCCAGCTCACGACGCGTCTCCTGCTGAAGCTCCTGTTGAAGCATGCGTTCTGTGAAACGGTTTTCTGCCTCATTCCGCAAGCGTTTTTCCTCGGCGCTGATTGCCGCCGCCGAGGCGCTGTTGTTGCCGCGTTTGACAGTACCCTGCCGATTTGTTTCCGCCGGTGGAGGAAGTGTGGCTGTCGTGGCTGACAACCTCCTGTTTTTCGTTGCGGGTAGCGGAAGTACGGCTTTGTTTACGGTTTCTGCGGGTACGGTTTGTGTTGCGGTCGGTGCTGCGTTATCCGGGCTGTTCCAGAACAGAAAGATAGACAGCACTGCTCCGGCAATGACGCCTACGATTAACGAAGTAGCCAGCAGGTTTCGTTGCCGTTCGCCAAATGGCGGGGTGGTATTCCTTTCTTTCTCGGAACTGGCAGGTGGTGCTGCGACCCGTGTCGGTGTGGCCGGCTTGCCAGCCGCTATCGCGTTACCCGGTTTTTTTTCTTCACTGCGATGAGTCGCCACCGGAACAATGCGTTTCTTGCGTCGCTTTGTTTTGTTCTCAAGGCCAAGCAGGCGGATCAGGTGCTCGGGGGGCAATTCCATTGACGGGTGCAGAGGATTAAAGCTGAGCTGCCTGCCAGTCGGTAGCGGTCGGTCGGAACCTCTCCGCGACATACGCTGTGCCTGCCCGGGATCGGCGATTGTGGTGCTCATGATACGACCTTTTGGCTTCGCTTGAGTGGGTTGGTGCAGGTTCTTGATTCGGGTGGCAAGCCGCCGGGCCTGTACTGCTTCAGCGCGTAGTGTGGCCATTTCTTTCTCGGCGCGTTCGCGTTTTTGACTTGCCTTGCGTTGATCATGGCTCTGTTTCCCGGTTTGTTCGCTGAGATCGGTATATCGCTGAGCTTTGCGTCTGATACTGTCGGCGCGCTGGCGGCATGCCGGCCTGGCAGGCGGTATCGACGCCGGTGTCTGTACCGGCTGCTGTTTATTCCTGATAACCATCGCTGAATAACCTTTTACCCGACCATGGATAGCGTCAGATAGACTGATTTATTGAGATTTTCGGCCAGTTTGCACCATGAGTCCGGAGGTAAACGGGAACCCTGTCACACTGTGCATCACCCGACGGGGATGAGGTGTTGCATGGTGGCCGGGTAAAACGGCTACACTTGGGGCTACAAGAAAAATAATCTGTCCGGGGAAGATCATTCTGCGGAGGCGGGAAATGCGCAGTTTTATACGTCATCCATCTGATATTCCTATCGAATATCAGATGGGTAGTAGTGGTTATGGCTCCAGCCAGGAATGTTTGCACGATATTGGTCACGGCGGTCTGTCGTTTTCTTCTTCCAGTGAGTTGCCCGTTGGTGCACCCATCACTATCCGGATTTCACATTTACAACCCGCTTTGGAAGTGGAGGGTCAGGTTGCATGGTGCCGGTGGGAAGAGGGTATTTTTTCAGTGGGGGTATCATTCCTGCAGGCCGGCGACCGTTTTCGCGTGCGCATGGTGGAGCAGATTTGTCATATTGAGCACTACAAATCAGAAGTTCTGGCTGCGGAGGGTCGCGTGATAAGCGGTGAGCAGGCCGCGTGCGAATGGATTGATCGTTACGCCGGGAATTTTCCTGTTCTGGATGACGATGATGCGCCCTGAGTTGTCGGGGTCCCTGCCGTGACGATACACTGGTGCTCAGTGGCGTTGCTTGAACAATAACGACAAGTGGGTGTATTACCATGAATAGACATAAAAATTGGGGAATTTCGGCAGGTATTTTATGGTTGCTGACTATACCGGTCTGGTCGGTGGCCTACGGAAGTAACTGGCTTGAAGTCAGGGTGATCGACAAACAGTCGGGATCCCCCGTCGGGCAGGCAGCAGTGTGTCTTGGTACCTCGGCCAGGTCGGATCAGTTTGGCGCACACCGTGCTGCAGCTGATGGCGTGGTGCGTTTTGAAGACCTGCCGGTGAACAGTATGACGCTGACTGCATCGCGGCGTGGTTATCAGGGCAAACAGCAGCGGGTCGGACCTTTGTCGGGCAACCGGGTTATTGTGCTGAGCCTGGCGCAGGGTGGCGGCGGGCCCGTTTGCACCGCCGTAGCGGCAACAGAAGAGCAACCACCGGCTACAGAACAAGTGCAGATCACCAGCGTTCGGGTTGTCGCGGATAAAACTTCGTCATCCGCTGCCCGGGTTATTGTGATCATTGGTGCATCAGGTGAAGCGGATCAGGTGCGTATCGCCGAGTCAGCAGACTTTGCCGGTGTCGGGTGGAAAGATCTGAAAGCAAAGAATGGCTATACGTTAAGTCCGGGCAAGGGGCTGAAGCAGCTCTATATCCAGGTGCGCCACAGTGTCAGAACAAAGGGTGCCAGCATCGAGGCACTATCACCGGTAAAAAGTGTGCTATACCGGTATTACTAGCGCGGTTTACGCGTCGAGGTCGGGAATGAGTTTGCTTTGAATGATTTCGATTGAATCCCTGAGACGCAATTTGCGTTTCTTCAGGCGTTTTAGCTGAAGCTGGTCGGGATAGTCAGATTCAACCAGATGATGAATCACGTCGTCGAGGTCACGGTGTTCCAGGCGTAATTCCTCCAGTTTGTGCTGAAGCGCCTCGATTTCTTCGTTGGTCAGCTGATTATTAATATCAGGATCCCCTCTCTGACTCCCCGGACAGTCCGGTTCAGCCGTTTGCCGTTGGTAATATACCGCTCATTGCTGTTGAGTTCATCCGTGCGGTTGCCGGATTCGGGCCGCTATACTGTCGTTACTGGTCATCGTTTTGAGTGGGGGCGGCGGCGTCCTTCGAAGTGGGTGATTGATTTAACGATTTCCTGGTAGGGGAATTGTGGTATTGAGCCAAAAGTTTCGATGCCCTGAACGGTGAGCGCTGCAATATCCAGGACAGAATCGCGGGGAGCATCAGGTTGAAGAATGCCTTGCAGGCCAAGCAGACCTCCACTCTGTACCTTGATTTCCTTGGCGTGTGGTAACTTGTTGCCGGTGCCGGTGAGCTTCAGGGAAAAACGGGCGCTCTCTCTCATGAGCTGTAACAGCTGTTGGCAGCGCCTGTTTGCCTGCTCGGCATTGCAGGAGACGCCTTCGCGGTCGGCAAGGTAGAAACGTGTGGAACAGCTACAGTGACAGCGACGTGTCAGTACCGCTTTTTCGAAAATACAGCGCCGCTTGTTAATGGTATCGTAGGCTGATCGATACTGATCCTCTTCAACCATCGGCAGACGTTACTTTTCCCACTCGCGAAGTATGGGTGCCTCGCGTTTCTCCATGAGTTGTTCTTCTGCCTCCAGTTCGGTTTCGGCGAACGTGACCTTGATCTGAACCTTGTCGTTCCCGGGCAGTTCGGCACGCAGGTTACGTGCATGCTTTTTGGCATCCTTGAAACTGTCGAACTGCTCCAGTTTCTCCAGCGTGCTGACCAGCCTGGTCGGGCCAGGCAGGATTTTGTATACGTAATAGGGCATGATTCAGGTTCGCGTTGTGTGCAGTAGACGAGACAGTATAGCAAGTTGGCAGGTTTTCCTCACAAGCCCACTTGTTCGATATGGTTTCCTGACATAATGACAAAACCTGTTTTGCGTTCCAGACCATCCTCGCTGTAGCTGAACAGGAAGGTCCGGCGCAGTGATAATCGGCCATTCGTCAGCCGCTCGGGCTTGAGGCGCTGCAGGACGATGCTGCCGTCGAGTAATTGTAATTGTTGTTGCTGGCAGGCATCGCGGGCGGCCTGTATGGCAACTTCTCTCGCTGACAGGCTGTTCTGCCACAACCAGAGCAACAGGCCGAGCAGTACCAGCAGTACCAGTCCGGATGAGCCGCTCAAGGTTACCAGTCGTAACCTACACCGAGCAGGTAGGTATGATCTGTGCTCCTGGTGTTGTCAGGTGGTGAGCGGTCCCAGTCAAGGTCGTATTCCGCAGAAGCGCTCAGGCCGGCTGTAATCGGTACCCGTATGCCGGTTTGCGCATTGATGATCAGGTTATCGGTGCTGTCCAGTCCCTGGTTGCCGCGGTGCCGGTGGAAAAATTTTAACCGGTCGCCGAACAGGGATTGTTCCCAGTTAACCCCCCAGTTGAAACCGGAATAGGTATCGTCCTTGTCCACGACAAAGCGGGTATCGGTATAACTGAGACCGGCTTCCACGGATAGCCGCAACTCATCGGTATCATAAAATTGGTAACCGGAACCACTCGACAAGGTGCTGCGAAGGTCGATATCTCTGAACGGATCCTGCTCGAACGTAGTGCCAACGAAGCCATACCATCTGTCATGGAAGAAATAATCATATTTCCCATCCAGCCGGTATTGCTCCTTGGTCAGGCGGTCATTGGCGTGTTCACGCGCCAGCATAGCGGCGAGGGTGAAACGGCTGGCTTCTTTCTTCTCTGCCACAACACGGGTGTTGATGTTCAGTTTGTCGGTATCAGTATTTCCTGATTTCGATTCTCCGGATAGCGTGACATTGCCACGCCACTCGTATTTTGCCGGTTCGTCAGAGGGAATTGCACCTATCGTAGCGATGGCGGCGAGTCCGTTCAAAGGGATCTGTTGTCCATCGACTGTTTCGATATTCAGGCCAGTCGTGGACGTATTGCTCTTCAGTATGCCATCGACCCGGCGGCCGTCATGCAGCTGCAGGCGTAGCGCATGGTCAGTAGACAGGCCACTGATTTCACTGCGATTAATTGTCACCTTTCCGGCGTAGGATGTTTCAATGATGACCTGGTCCATGTTCTGTTCGATCAATATGCCAGAGAGCCGGTCACCATTGGAGAGCGTTACCTGATCTGCTGGTGCAGCTACAGTATATAGCCCCGCTGTGAAACACAGGAGATATCGGAACAGTGGCGCCATAAGTACAGACTTCCTTTTTTTGCCAGGTTAGATCTGACTGGATATTTTCGAGCGCGGAGATTAACACAGGACAAGTCCTCTGTACGGTGGCAAAACCTGCCGGATCATGGACGGAGATATAGACGAGCGGCCAGCATGCAGTACATGGGCTGCTGTTTTCCCTGTATTTCTCAAGGGTAAACAAGGAATTTCGTGTCTGGCGCCATGCTACACTCGTCAAGGGTTAACGGGATCGGGACAAGTATGATGTCTGACATGACGGAAGAAGAGCGCGTACAGCTTACCCAGGGTGTATTGGGGCTGCTGGATGACTGGGGGATCAATGGTAAGGATCAGCTGCTACTGCTGGGCCTGAATGATGCGCCTGCCCGGGAAATCAGACAGCTGCGTGAGAATCGGCCACTACCGGACATCCCTGACGTTATGCTGCGCGTGGAACACCTGATTTGTATTGCTGACGCCTTGCGGACCACTTATCCTTTCAGCAGACACATGGGCAAGTTGTGGATGAACAAGCCCAACCGCAAGTTCCGCCAGCGTACCCCGGCGGCGACAATGGTCGAAGACGGTATTGTCGGTTTGATATCGGTGCGCTCCTACCTGGATTGTTCCTATAGCTGGGATATTACCACCAGCGTTTCCTGAGCCTGTTTCTTCATCCCGCTCTCAATCCCGGCGTAACCGATCCGAGACTGCCATGGGAGTGGGATAGCGCAACACGATAAAATACGACGATACGATGAAAGTGATGATCGTGGCGAGCTGAATCAGATACGATGCCTGCACACTGATGACGCTGGACTGAACCGCCAGCAGAGCGATCAGCAGTGAGAATTCGCTGATCTGACCAAGTCGTACGCCGACTTCAGCAGAAATGTCTGCCGCTTCTCCCTGGCGTACCCACAACAGCTTAAACACGAACGGTTTCAGAAGCAGGCTGATGAGCGCCAGTGCTATCGCGGCAGGTAATACCGTTTGCATGGTGTTGAATTCAAGTCCGGCACCCAGGCTGAAGAAAAACACCACCAGGAAAAAATCCCGCAAGGGCTTCAGGCTCTCGGCGATAAAGCGGGATATGGGTTCGGTTGCGACGGCAATCCCGGCAATAAAGGCGCCAATCTCCGGTGACAGGCCCAATGCCTGGGCCAGTTCCGCCATCCCCAGACACCAGCCAATGGCGAGTAGAAAAATATACTCCTGAATGGTATCGAAACGCGCCAGCAATCGTGTCAGTACATAGCGTGAAAACACAAAGGCGAATACCAGTACGCCGGGCAGAGCCAGTGTAATCAGCGTGGCGTGCTGCCAGCCATCCGAAGCACCAGCCATGCTGTGCAGGACCAGCATAATCAGAATGGCGATCAGATCCTGCAGCAGTAACACGCTGATAATGATTTCACCGGTATGCTGGTGGTGCAGTACGGTACTGGGCAACAACTTCAGGCCGATGATGGTGCTGGAAAACATCAGCGCTGCACCAATAACAAGCGCGTCGACCGGGTTGTAGCCAAACAGCAGTGCAGTGATACCGCCCAGCAGTGCAAACAGCAGCGAGCTGCCCAATGTAACGAATGTTGCCTTGCCGAGCTGGTGCCACAGGTCCTGGGGGTGAAGGTTCAGGCCCAGTAGAAAGAGCAGAAATACGATGCCGACATGTGACAGGTCACGCAGCATCTCAACGTCCTTGACCAGGCCAAGTGCGGAGGGTCCCATCAGCATACCGAGCAGAATGTACGCCACCAGCATGGACTGGCGTGCATACAGGGCAGCCGTTGCCAGTACAGCGGCACCGGTAAAAATCAGGAATACCGAGAAAACGATGGATTGATCCAAAAGTACAGCACTCCATCTGATTCGAGTCTGAAGCCTAGCATAATTGTACCGTGTATTTTTTGAGTCACCGGGAGCGAAACGGTATGCTGAGCACCATTTCGGTGTCGGATGGCAGGAATCCATGAGAAAAATTCAAGGTATGGCGCGTGTTGTATACACCGTCTTGCTGGCAGCCAGTGCCATGTTGTCTCTCGGGCCAGGCACCACGCTGGCGCGCAGTCTGGAAAAGCCTGTTGTTGTCGCTGAGGCAGCCATGCGTTTGCTGGCGCCCATTGACTACTATACGGGTACTGTCATCAGTCGTGAGCAGGCGCGGCTTGCAGCAGAAGTCAGTGGCAGGTTGTTGTGGGTGGCAGAGATTGGTGATTCCATCGAAGCGGGTGGCGTGGTTGCCCGTATCGATGATGAGTTGTTGCGCGAGGATCACATCGAGCGTGAGGCCGATGTTGCGCGTATCCAGGCCAGGCTTGAATTCCTCAAGCTGGATGCGGCGCGTTTGCAGAAATTGGCGCGCAGCAACAATGCGGCACAGAGCCAGCTTGAACAGGTGGACTCTGATCGACTGGCAGCAAGAAGCGAACTCAAGGCAGCACAGGCCCGGGAACGTCGTAGCGCGGCATTGCTGGAACGCACCCGGTTACGCGCTTCTTTTTCCGGCATTGTGACCGAGCGCCTGTTGTACGCCGGTGAATGGGCTAGTGAAGGTGCCGCCGTTGTCGCCATGACCGATCCCTTGCATCTCGAAATCCAGGGCTGGGTGTCAGTTTCGGCGCTGCCTTTTCTCAAACCACAGAGACCAGTGAGTTTTGAATATAACGGAGACGTTTTCGAAGGGCGGGTACGGACGCTGGTGCCGGTCGGTGATACGCGCTCAAGGCTTTACGAACTGCGTGTCAGCTTGCCGGAAGGCGCCTGGAAGGTGGGTGAAAGTGTACGTATTGCCGTGCCGGCTGCTGTTCGGCGTAAAGTCCTGTCTATACCACGCGACGCCTTGGTGTTACGTCGCAATGCGATCAGTGTATTTGTTGTTGACAGCAACTTGGTCGCACACCGGGTTGTTGTAATTCCGGGAATTGCCAGTGGACCCTGGATTGAGGTCGAAGGCGAACTCAAGGCTGGTGATCAGGTGGTGACGCGTGGTGGTGAGCGTTTACGTGATGGCCAGAAGGTCGTGGTGGTTCAGGGGCAGGACACCACGCTGTGATCCTGACCCGTTACGCACTGGGGAATCCGGTTGCTGCACTGGTCGCAGCACTGATGTTGCTGTTGTTCGGCCTGATCAGTCTCGGACGTCTGCCTGTTCAACTGACACCGGAGGTGGAACGGCCGGAAATTACCATTACCACCAACTGGCGTTCGGCTGCACCGGAAGAGATTGAGTCCGAGATTCTCGAACCCCAGGAAAAAGCCTTGCGTGGTACACCGGGAATGACCGAGATGTTGTCGCGGGCACAACGTGGCCGTGGCCGGCTGACACTGAGTTTCAAAACCGGTACTGACCTGCAACGTGCGCTGGTCGATGTCCTCAATCGACTGAACCGGGTTAGTGGTTACCCCGATGAAGTTGATGAACCGCGCCTGTCTACTATCGGTGCACGCAACCGGCCAATTGCCTGGTTCATTATCAAACCGCTTCCAGGCAATGAGCGGGATATTTCCAGCTATTTTCATTTTGTCGAAGATTTGGTGCAAACGCGTTTCGAACGCGTGTCTGGCGTGGCGAGTTCAGATATTCGGGGTGGTCGTGAGAAGGAACTGCGTATCACCTTTGACCCGTACCGTCTGGCCGCATTTGATATCGATCTGCCGACGGTAGCTGCCCGGGTTGGGCGTAACGAAGATATATCCGCTGGTGAAGTGGATGTTGGCAAGCGGCGTTACACCATCCGCTTTGCCGGGACTTATCCTGTCAGTCAGTTTGGTGAACTGGTTGTCGACTGGCGTGAAGGTCGACCGGTACTGTTGCGCGATGTCGCGCGGGTTGAATTATTGCCGGTGGATCGTACCAGCCTGGTGATCAACCAGGGCACCCATGCCATCGCGGTGAATGCCTACCGCGAGTCCGGCGTCAATGTGCTTAAGGTAATGAAAGGTCTGCAACAGGCCGCCAGTGAACTGGAAGCTCCGTTGCAGCAGGCGGGCCTGAGTATTCAGCAGGTCTATGATGAAACCGTCTATATCCAGAACTCCGTCGAAATGCTCAGTGGCAGCCTGGCGGCCGGTGTGGTGCTGGCTATCGGTGTCCTGTGGTGGTTCTTCCGGCGGATACGCGCCACGCTGGTCGTAGCGATGGCTATTCCACTGTGCCTGGCAGCTGCCTTTGTGTTGCTGGATATCAGCGGCCATACGTTAAACATCATTTCCCTGGCAGGTCTTGCGTTTGCCGTCGGTATGGTGCTCGATGCCGGCATTGTGGTACTGGAGAATGTGGTGCGCCTGCGTGAGCAGGGCAAGTCGCCCGCTGAAGCTGCCTTGCAGGGTGTGAATCAGGTGTGGGGTGCTTTACTGGCCTCGACGGTAACGACCGTCGCCGTATTTCTGCCGGTCGTCTTTCTGGCTGAAGAATCCGGGCAGCTGTTTGCGGATCTGGCTATTGCGATTTCAGCTGCTGTGGTGGCGTCGTTGCTGATTGCCGTGTCACTGGTACCCGTAGCGGCCAGTCAGTGGCTGGGCGAGTTGAATCTTGAGGACCGGCATGCGAACTGGTGGCGTGCAGTTACCCGTTGGTTGATGATGTTGACGGCAACCCGCGGACGACGCTATAGCCTGATCCTGCTATTGATCGGACTACCACCGGTGTTGAGCTGGGTGCTGTTGCCGGAAGCAGACTATCTGCCGAGCGGTAATCGTAACCGTGTTTCCGCCAACATTAATGTTGCGCCCGGGGTTAACCTCGAAACCATCGAAAGGGAAATGGGTCAGGTGATCGCGGCACGTATGCAGCCCTATTTGACGGGTGAAAAGCAACCACAGGTCAAACACTACTTTTTTGTGGTCTATCGTGGCGGTGCGTTTATGGCAGTACGTGCCGTGAAACCGGAACAGGCCGGTGATCTGGTACCAGTGCTGAACCGTCTGGTGCGCGGCTTTCCGGATACGCTGGCGTTTGCCCAGCGTGATTCATTATTCAGAGGGTTTGGCGGTAGCGGCAGCGTTGAGATCAATCTTCAGTCCCGGCATCTTGAAGCCTTACTGGACGTGGCACGAACAGGATACGAACTGATCGAGGAGACCATTCCCGGGGCTTCCGTCTCGCCGCAGCCCGGTCTGGAAATGGCCGAGCCGGAAATCCTGCTGGTACCGGATGAGCGGCGTATTGCGGAGGCTGGCTGGAATCGTGAAACCGTCGCACGGGTAGTACGTGCTTTTGGTTCAGGTCTGTTCGTCGGCGAGTACTTTGATGGCGAGCGGCGGCGCAATATTGTCGTGCGTGCTGAACCCTGGTCGACACCGGAAGCGCTGGCCAGCATGCCGGTGGTTACCCCACAGGCTGGCGTATTGCCGCTGGATGAGCTGGTGACGATAGAACGTACTGCCGGTCCGAATCAGATTCGTCGCCTTGATCGGCGTCGTACTGTGACGCTGGCGGTGCAGGCGCCGGAAGGCATGTCGCTGGAACGTCTCATGGAGGTGGTGCGCAGCGAGATCGCGCCACAGTTACAGGAACTGTTGCCTGAGGACGGTACCATCCGCTATTCCGGCACGGCAGAAAAACTGGATCAGGCACTGACCGCCATGGGCGGTAGTTTCCTGCTCGCCATTGCCTTGTTGTACCTGCTGATGAGCGCACTGTTCCGTTCCTTCATTGATAGCTTGCTGGTGTTGGTGGTGTTACCGCTGGCCACAGTCGGTGGCGCCATTGCGTTGCAACTGGTGAACCTGTTCACGTTCCAGCCACTGGATATTCTGACCATGATTGGCTTTGTTATTCTGCTGGGCCTGGTCGTTAATAATGCAATACTGCTGGTGTATCAGACGCGTAGCGCCGAGCGTGCAGGTCTGCCGCGCCGCGCCGCAGTGAGACAGGCGGTACAGTTGCGTCTGCGGCCTATCCTGATGAGTACGCTCACCAGCCTGTTCGGGATGTTGCCGCTGTTGCTGGTGACGGGAGCGGGTACCGAGTTGTACCGAGGGCTTGCGGCTGTCATTGTCGGCGGACTGGCGTTCAGTACGCTGTTTACATTGGTCTTGCTGCCGGCATTATTGCGCCTGGGTGAAACCGATTCCGATGCTGATCCGGCAAGTGCTACTATATCGACATGAAATTGACTGATCGCATACAGACGGCGTTGTGGAAAACGGCAGAATGGTTCAAGGGCCGGGTCTGGAAACTGGGCCGTCTTTATCACCCTGCCAGTCTGAAGCAGAAAGGCTTGCTGGCCTCATTCGGATTGTTATTGGTGGCCGCGCTGGTGTTTTCCGCCGTTCTTGGCTGGTACTGGAGTCAGGAACCTGAAGGCTTCGATGTGCGCCAGATTGCCCTGCAGCGTGTGGGAGGCGATGAAACAAAATTACGCGTGGGTGTTATTTACACGAGCACGCTGATCGGCATTGGTGAAGTCTTGCTGGACAAGCCCGGCGGTTATCTCTCCAATGATGTTATGCCACCTGGTCTGTGGCTCGATAACATGCCTAACTGGGAATACGGCGCGTTGGTGATGTTGCGCGACGGGGCGGCGGCATTGCGTAATAATATGTCACGTTCACAGTCGCAGTCTGTGGAAGATGCTGCGCTGGCAGAAGCTGAGCCACGGCTCAATTTTCGTAACGATTCCTGGCTGTTTCCACCGACCGAGGGGGAGTACCGGAAAGGGTTGAAGGCGCTTGGTGAGTATATGCACCGACTTACTGATCAGGCCAATCAGCAAGGTCAGTTCTATGCGCGTGCGGACAATCTTCGTCAGTACCTTGAGGTGGTCGGGAAACGACTCGGTAGCCTGTCACAGCGGCTAAGCGCCAGTGTCGGGCAGATCCGCATCAATACCGATCTGGCCGGCGATGTGGGTGCAACACAGTCCACATCGGCATCCTCGAGTGTGGTGGTAAAGACCCCCTGGCTGGAACTTGATGACGTGTTCTATGAAGCGCGTGGTGCGACCTGGGCGCTACGGGAGATCCTTGCGGCTGTTGAATACGACTTTGAGGACGTACTGAAAAAGAAAAACGCACTTATTTCCCTGCGTCAGATTATCCGTGAGCTGGAAGAGGCTCAACAACCGACACTCAGCCCGGTGATTATTAACGGTAGCGGTTTTGGTCTGTTCGCCAATTATTCATTGACCATGGCGAACTACATTGCACGTGCCAATGCAGCCGTTATCGATCTCAGGGATCTGTTACAGCAGGGATAGGCAGTACACCTATGTGTTGTCTTTTTTCAGGCCTTTCTTCATGGCGTTGATATTCAGCGGTACCACCACTTCATCACGTGGCTCATCGATGTAGCGTGGACGTGCATTGGTATTACGGCCATATTCCTTCGCCAGTTCGCGTTCGCGAGTCGTAATCAGAAGCAAACATTCGCGTATACCCTGGATGGTGTTTTCAGTCAGGGGGTGGCGCAGACCCGGGCCGGGCGCCGTGTCGCGTGCGACATCGGTGAGGGTGCGCTTCATCATGTGCAGGACGCGTTCTTCGACGGTCAGTTCGGGTTCGGTCATGGTCATTATCTCTATACGGGTCTTTTCAGGGCATCATTGTGCCACAGTGCGATGTTATGCCACAGAAAGCATGATGGTGATACGGTTTTCAGGCATGTTACGGTTCGAGAGATTCCCAGCGTGCAAACGCTTGTTCCAGTTCAGCTTCCAGTGAGGCAAGTCGTTCTTTCTGCTCTGAAATCTTTGCGTTATCCTGACGGTAGCAGGCGGGATCAGCCATTTGTTGATGCAGGGTCTCGATTTCTGTTTCGAGCTGTTCAATGCGTTGTGGCAACTGGTCAAGTTCGCGCTGATCCTTGTAGCCCAGTTTGGCTGGCCGGGCCGGCTTTTTTGGGGTTTCCCCAGCGGTTGGTGATGACTTCTCCTGCAACACAGGGTTTTCCTGCCGCCGTTGCCGCAACCACTCGCTGTAGCCGCCCACGTATTCATTGACGCGACCTTCACCTTCAAACACCAGTGAACTGGTGACGACCCGGTCGAGGAAGGTACGATCATGGCTGACCAGTAACACCGTGCCGGTGAAGTCAACCAGCAGTTCTTCGAGCAGATCCAGTGTGTCGATGTCGAGGTCATTGGTCGGTTCATCCATCACCAGCAGGTTGGCTGGTTTGCTGAACAGTTTGGCCAGCAGCAGGCGGTTGCGCTCCCCCCCGGACAGTGCTGACACCGGTGTATGACAACGGTCAGGCGTGAACAGGAAGTCCTGGAGGTAACTGATAACGTGTCGCTGTTGTCCCTTCACGTCGATGAACTGGCGACCATCAGCCAGGTTGTCGATAACCGATTGTGTAACGTCCAGCTGGGCCCGGCGCTGGTCAAAGTAGGCAATATCCAGGTTGGTACCGAGCTGGATGGTGCCGCTGTCCGGTTTCACTTCCCCCAGCAGCAGGCGTAACAGCGTGGTTTTGCCCACGCCGTTGGGACCGATCAGCCCAATCTTGTCACCGCGCAGAATGGTGGTGCTGAAGTCCTGGATCAGAAGTCGACCGCCGATGCTGTAGCTGATATCGGTAGCTTCTGCGACCAGTTTGCCGGAGGTTGCAACGGGCTGTGAATGCAGTTTTGTCTTGCCGGTCAGCTGGCGGCGCTGGCGACGTTGTTCGCGCATTTTTTCCAGTGCCCGCACACGTCCCTCGTTGCGGGTACGGCGCGCCTTGATGCCCTGTCGGATCCAGCGCTCCTCCTCGGCAAGTTTTTTGTCAAACAACGCCTGTTGGCCAGCCTCGTTTTCGAGCCAGTCCTGCTTACGGCGCAGGTAGGTGGCATAGTCGCCCGGCCAGTCGGTCAGTACGCCCCGGTCGAGGTCGATAATCCGCGTGGCCAGCGCCGACAGGAAACTGCGGTCATGGGTGATGAACAGCAGCGTGCCACGGAAGCCGAGCAGAAACTCTTCAAGCCACTCAATGGAGCTGATGTCGAGATGGTTGGTCGGTTCATCGAGCAGCAGAAGATCCGGTTCGGCAACCAGTGCACGCGCCAGCAACACACGCCGCTGGACACCGCCGGAAAGTGTCTGGACACCGGCATCAGCTTCGAGGGACAGGCGTGAAATGGCTGTTTCGACACGCTGTTCCAGCGACCAGCCGTCACCGGCTTCGAGTTGGTGCTGGGTTTTTTCCATTTGCGAGAGCAGCTTGTCGTTCGGCTCGTGGGCAAGTTGCGCACTGAGCTGGTGAAAGCGTTTTATCAGTGTGCCCAGTTCGCCCAGTCCCTCCGAAACGCAGTCGAATACACTGCCCGTGAAACCATCAGGCAGATGCTGGTCCAGTGAGGCAATTTTCAGCCCCTGCTGTATTTCAATGTCACCGTCGTCGGGGGTGATGCGGCCTTCCAGCACCTTGAGCAGCGTTGATTTGCCGGAGCCGTTTCGGCCGACCAGGCATACGCGTTCGCCGGCATCGATGGCCAGGTCGACGCCGTCGAGCAGCATGGGGCCGCCAAAGCCGAGACGTAGTTTACGCGTTCTGAGGATAGGCATGGGGCGCAGAGCATAAGCGCTGCCAACGACGTACTCAACTGATTTACGCAGGCGCCGCTAAACTGGCAAGGGATACCGTCCTGCTGTTATGCTGCGCGGGACGGCTGATTTACAGGTTGTTGATGTTTATGTTGAAAATCACAAATACCCGGTGCCGTTTGGCGAGTATGTGCCACGACAGAATTACCGTGTTTGTGTACAGCATCACGCTAACTTGTCACCGGAATGCGGATACTCGCCTTTCCGGGTAACAGGATACGGGCCATGCAAGATCACGAGTTCTACGCAGATCCAACGGTGTTTGATCACTGGCAGAGTCGTGTCGGAAACTGGTTCTGCGGCTGTTCCCGCAAACTTTGTCCCTACGGCTGGGCGTTGGCATTCACCATGATGGCGGCATTATTCGCACTGACCGCAGTGGGTGTGCTGGGCTGGGTGCTGGTCAGCCAAATGGCTGGTGAGGGGCAGGTGGCATGGAATCAGTCCATGGCCCAGGTGATCACCATCATGATGGCACTGCTTGCCTGTCAGGCCATGTTGCAACAGGCTTTACGGAGCTGGCCGTCCGGTGTTGTCATACCGCGCCGTCTGCGTCGACTGATTCGTCTGTGTGGTTGGGACGTTCCCGCCAGGAGCTGTCCCCGGCGTCGTTCGCATTCCCGACAATCGGTCACTCACAAGACAGCCGCTACGCCCAGTCGGGAGGACGTCCTGGCCTTCTTTGCCGGTGTACGTGCTGCCGGCATCAACGTGGCGATAGCCCGGGCCTTGTTCGGTGCCGGTGTGCGTACATCGCGACAATTATGTGCTGCCAGCGATGAACGTTTGCTGGCCATCCGCTGTGTCGGTCCGGCTACGGTACACAAGCTGCGTAGCCACTTTGGTTCCCCGTAGTATAGCCTGTCGGATTTAGCGTCTGATCTGTGAAAGAAGCCCCGGATAGGTGACAAGATTCCTTACGCCATGCCCGTGATCTTCATTAAAGACATTGTCTTTGCACCAGCCGCCAACGGTCTCAATATTTACTTTGGAAACTTTTGGACGAACACTCCACGTGACCTGGAAAGGTGAACCTTTTTCATTATATCCAGGACCCGTGGTTGAGCCTGCGTATTGAACAGGGGTGCCCGTACTGGCGGGGATGTTCAAGGCTTGATATAAACCGTTTTTTGAACCGAATCTGGTTAGTTGACCAAAGTCCTGAGCATTTTTGTTATTGACTAACACGTACACTTGCGTTTCTACGCGCAATTGAGGATTTTTAATAGCGTCACTTAAACAAGCGTTCAAAGTAGGGCCTGGTTTAACCTGGGCAGTTGAATAAACATAGTGGACTTCAATGGTATCTCCCGGATAAAGACTGCTGTGTTCGTTTGAGCATATCTTTTCGTCAAGTTGTGTTAATTCAGCCGAACTTAGATGGCCAGAAAACATATAACCACTCTGATATCCATGTCCATCACCATTGCCGGCATACTTTGTAAACTCACCACCCTTATGCTCAGCATTTTTGTGAAAATGAATATTACAGAGATTCATCTCTGCATAAGCGGGTGCAGCACTGAATATACGACTGTTGGTGCCCATGATTGAATCGATATCACGTGGCGACTGTGGACCAAAGCCTTTCCCTTCAGTGTTTTTTAAAAGCAAGGCATTCTGTTTTGCAATGACCTGGTTGGAGACCTGGTCATGATGGGTTGTATGCGTATTTTCAGCACTGACATAAACTGGAAGCAGTGTAGCTATGGCGAAAGTAATGAGGACATTTTTCATCATTGAGTTTGGCTCTTGATGTTGTTGGTAAAATGGATGCACCCAATCTATTGTATTTGTTGTGAAGTTATAGTCAAATTCGGCGTTCGGCAGTTGTCCGATTTTACGGCACCTGCCAGTCGATATTTCCCGCATCTATAACCTGGTAGCACGCCAGTGTGAATCGTGGTGTACAAATGGCGTAAAACACCAGATCGGCTTTCCCGCTATTATGAATTTGCTGTGGTGTCCCGGGTGGAATACTGACGAAGTCGCCGGGTTCCACGGATTGACTTTCCAGACGACCAACGCTGACTTCACCTGTCCCCTGAACGATCAAATACCGTTCTGCCACGCCATTGAGTTTATGCCAGCGTGTTGTGGTGCCGGGCGCTACACGCGCCCTCGCAACCGAGACTTGCGGGTCGTCTTCCCGATTGGATGTCTCCAGAATATGACAGCCTTCGTGGAACCAGAATTCCTGCGTTTCATCGGGCTTGATGATTCTTGTTTGCACGGGTAGCCTCCCTGGGAAATCAGTTACCGATTATGCATGGCTGATCCTGAAGGATCACCTTCGGTGAAAGTCCCCGGAAAATATTTTGCGTTATCCGCTGCTTTACGTTGTCATAAAGGATTATCTGGCCAGAAGGATGGTGTAATGATAGAAACTGCGACCGGTTCGATTCACGCCCTTGAGCTCGGACCCATGGAAAACTTCGTGTATCTTATCGAGGATCGCGCCAGCGGTCGGGCGGCAGTAGTCGACCCGGCCTGGGACGTCCCGCGTGTGCTGGCACTGGCAGAACAACACGGTGTCACCATCACTGATATTCTGCTTACTCACAGTCATTATGACCATATCAACGGTATTGAGAATGTGCTGGCCAGCCACGATGCACAGTTGCATCTGTTAAAGCCGGAAGAAAAATTCTGGGGTGGCGGGCCGGACAAGCCAACCCTGCATCACGGCGGGGATCATATCCAGCTTGGCGATACCGATATCGAGGTGCTGCACACGCCCGGCCATACACCGGGTTCGGCTTGCTACCAGGTTGGAAAGCAATTAATAACCGGCGACACACTGTTTGTGTTTGGTTGCGGGCGGTGCGACCTTGCCGGTGGTGACCCGGAGCAGATGTTTCATACCCTTAACGACATGAAGCAGAAGTTGCCAGCGGATATTCTGATCCTTCCCGGACACAATTATGCTGAAAAACCTGTTTCGACCTTGCAGGAACAGATCGAAGGGAATCCATTTTTGCATTTCGACGATCCACGGCGTTTTGTGCACTACCGGATGGATTATCACGACAGACACAGACACGGCCCTTACGGTCCGGTTTGCAAGGGGCATGAAATGCCCGCCGACGAGGCGTGAAAACACTGGCGGATTTTGTCGCGCCCGGGCTTCGCGTGTTATCCGTGGGGCTAAATCCTTCCATCCCTTCGGTCGAAGCGGGATTCCCCTTTGCCAACCCGCGTAACCGGTTCTGGCGTGCGCTGAATGCCAGTGCGTTATTGTCGGCTCCCGTTGAACCCGGTATCGATGCCATGCATCAACTTCTTCAACGTGAACGTATGGGTTTTACGGATGTTGTCAAACGTCCGACGCGCGGCGCGGGTGATTTGCGTGCTGTGGACTATCGCGAAGGTGCGCCGCGCCTGCGAACGCTGATTGAATCAATCAAACCGCACTGGGTGTGGTTCCACGGCAAACTGGCCTGGCAGTACTACCTGCGGTACGCCGATACCGATGGCGTGGATGATGGTTGGGGCCAACAGCGTTGGAGGATCGATAACAGTCCTGTGTTTGTGACCCCCAATCCCAGTCCGGCCAATGCGGCGTTCTCACTCGATGATTTAATTGAAAGCTATAATGTTTTTGCGGGTGTGCTGCGCTCACAATGAACGCCCACCCTGTGGGCGAAGTGAGGAATTCAGTGGTTTCCTGGTTGACACCGCTTGGGCAGGCGGTGCAGACTGGCCGGTATGAACTCGATGATTTTTTCCCGACTGGCCGTCCTTTGCGTGGCGCACAAGCCGATTTGGCGTGCGTGCGGCGGCTGTCCGGAGAAAACGATCTGACATTATAGATACACCGTTTTTTCTCAAAGGCCGCAGCCCGCAAGGACTGCGGCCTTTTTCGTTATGGCAGGATAATAAAGAGGGCAGACTGATGTCAGTGCCGGCCGCATTTGCAGGTGTCATATTGATTTGGTCGACCACACCGTTGGCGATCCAGTGGAGCAGCCAGGGTGGCGGCTATCTGTTCGGCGTAACGGCGCGTATGACACTTGGGTTACTGTTCTGTCTGCTGGCTATTCGTTTTTTTGATGTATCAATGCCCTGGCATGCCCGCGCACGCGGCGCCTATTTGGCGGCCGGGCTGGGGATATATGGCGCCATGTCTCTGGTGTACTGGGGGGCGCAGTATGTGCCGTCCGGCTGGATTGCTGTGCTGTTCGGGTTGTCACCGCTGGTGACCAGTATTTTTTCGGCGTTGTGGTTATCGGAGCAATCACTCGGACTGGTTCGTGTTGCGGGTTTGTTGCTGGGACTGGTGGGGCTGGCCGTTATTTTTCTCATGGGCGGAGCGCCGGATATCCAGACGGATCTGGGTATTGCCGCCGTGTTGCTGTCGACAGTGGTGCATGCGGCGAGTGCGGTGTGGGTGCGCCGCCTGTCAGTTGAATTGCCGGCGCTGGCCGTAACCGGCGGTGGTCTGATGCTGGCGGTACCGTTGTTTATTCTTACCTGGCTGTTGTTTGACGGCAGTTGGCCGGTGATGTTGCCCGAGCGCGCCCGCTTCTCGATTGTTTATCTGGCGTTGTTCGGGTCTTTGCTGGGTTTTTTCTGGTATTACTACCTGCTGCGCGAGGTGGAGGCAGCACGAGTGAACCTGATTACGCTGGTAACACCGGTGACGGCCTTACTGCTGGGGCACTGGCTGAATGGCGAGGTGATTGAAGCTGGCGTATGGTTCGGGACAGCCTTGATACTGAGTGGGCTGCTGGTACATCAGTGGGACCAGTTTTCGCGGCGTCCCGCGACGGGCTAACAAGGCAAGAGGAAAAGTTGATGAATATTCGTGTAGTAGCGGGTTTACTTATGTCACTGGGGCTGATCGCCTGCCAATCGGTGAAGACAGGCGCGGTGGCGTACTTCGATAATCCTGTCAGTGTCGGTGCGGAACTGGAACTGGTGGAGCCGCTGCACGTGCCAGCGGGTCTGGCACGGGTGTATCTGCAAGGCGGCGAAATACATCGTTACGCAGGTATCGACCAGTATCAGCCTTTTTGCTATTTCCTGATGCATGCACCCTCACCACTGGGGCGCGAAATCCGGCCAGCGATTTTTAGTGTGCTCTCCATTGAGCTGCGTGAGCAGGACGTGCGACTTGCGACGCCGTTGCGGGTGGCTCACAACGGCGTCCTCGCCAGCAGTAGTGATGATCCGGGCGTGATCGCGTTTGAAACGCGCATGCTGCTGAATGCTTCGAAACTGTCAGACCCCGAGTGGCTGGTCTGTTCCGGTGCCTTTGCGGCACCCAGCGAGGCGGCGCCCATCAGGTTGGCGGAAATGCGCCTGGCGCTGGGTTCACGGGTGATTGTCAGGGTTCAGGAGTCGTCTGGACCTTGAGCTTGTTCCAGCCCTGTTTGCCCGGTGCGATATTCTGGCGTTCTTCATACAGGATGGACACAAGGTCGGCGACAGCGCTGGTGAAATTTACATTCGGGTTGGCTGCGCAGTAGCCTTCAAGCCAGTCCAGGGTGTCAGCCATGCTTTTGTCGCCGAGGATGTTGTAGGTGCCTGCGGCCGCGTTGTTAACCGCCGTCATGAACCCGGCGAGCCAGTGGTGGTACCAGCGCTCTGCGGCGCCACCATGGTCCCGGGCGACGAGGTAGGCCGCACAATTTTCCGCACCGACACTGAACACCGCATACTGGCCATCCATGTCACGTGACTGGGCCGTTGTGGCAAACACGCTGGCAGCGAATGCCAGGGCGTGAAGGCAGGTTGTCCGTTTCATGCTGGCATCCTTTTGTGTGCTTCGTCCATCGCATCGGCATGCCCGGGTATGAACTTGAAGGATTGCGGGATTAGATTATCGTTTTACCCAGCGCAGCCAGCGCCACAGGTTGAGCAGGCTGGCCAGTGATGCGGCGACATAGGTAAAGGCTGCTGCCGTGAGAATCTGCCGGGCGGCGGCCTGATCTTCTTCAGACAGATAATGCCCGGCCTCCAGCAGTGGCAAGGCGCGTCGAAAACTGGCGTCCCATTCAACCGGTAGAGTAATCAGGTGTAGCAGCGCAGCCGAGCCGAAGCTGACAACCACGGCAAGCAACATAATGATCGCAACAGATGGCGCACGCGCCAGGCCGGCCACTACGGGTGCGAGAATAAACATGATATTGCCCAGCTTCTGGGCCGCCTGGGCCAGAAACACCAGTTGGCTCCGCCAACGCAGTGGCTGATAGCCCAGCCTGTCTTGCAAGGCATGCCCGACTTCGTGGGCTGCCACTACGATAGCGGTGAGCGATTTTCCCTCCAAACGGTCTTTATTGAGGCGCACGGTTTTGCTCACGGGGTCGTAATGGTCGCCACCGTCGGCAGGTTCGACCCCGACATCGGCCATGTGTAGCTGATTGAGCAGGTGCCGGGCAAATTCTCCGCCGTTACCCGCCAGTTCGGGTCGAGGCTTCGCATGACGGCGAAAAACCGCCTGAATCCAGAGTTGTGGGCCAAACAGAATGATCAGCAGGAGTAGTGTGGCCAGCAGGATAGACATACAGGGTATCTGGAAAGGTCAGATCCACAGTATCTCACGTTGCCACTAATGGCTAAATGCCTGATCCGGGAAGGAGCCAGCAGACGCAGATCATGGGCTATACTTGGGGTTGATGTGTGGTTAATGGAGGGCGTGATCATGGCAATGGCAAACCGGGTAGTAAACTACCTGCTTGAACAGGACGTCGATTTCGATCTGGTCGATCACCCGTATTCCGCCACCAGCATGGAGACTGCTCAGTTGGCTCACGTGTCGGGAGACCGGATTGCCAAGTCTGTGGTGCTGGAGGATGAGCGGGGCTAT
>CAZVBD010000012.1:0-7847 GCA_964625255.1 uncultured Thiohalobacter sp.
AGTCCCGAGGTACTCGGGTGTGGGGTGGCGCAGTATGCGCCACCCTTTTTTTTGTCATCCTGGTTCTTTACAGGCAAACTCTGCGCCTCGTCAACAGATACTGTGATCTACACCGCCATGAATGAAACGTTTACACCACGCAACGACCTCGAAACCCGGCTGGTCTCTCTCCAGGAAGGCCGTCTTGACGGCAATGCCTTTATGCAGACCTTGCTGGATGAACAGCTTTTTATGCCGGTTGAGGATGAAAAAAATGAAATAGCCGGTTTCCAGTCCTCGTCCAAAGCCAAACCCCTGACACTGGAAACAGAGGAAGGCCACACCGTGCTGATTCTGTTCAGCAGCCCGGATCGTGCAAAACCCTTTGTTGCCGACGTCCCTGGCTACAACGGCGGACTACTGGCTGAAGTCAGCTGGATTCTGGAACGTGTCGGTGGCGGTATCGGGATTTCCATTAACCCCGGTCATGATGTCGGTCTGGACCTGGATGAAGACATGGTCGCGCAACTGATTCATATGAATGAGGCGCGTTCAACAACTGATTAGTAGAAAATTTGACGTCCCGGGTATAAGGCAACATTAACCTGTGACCAGTCTCCTCTCGAAGAACCGAATGAAACAGAGGCAGATTGAAAAATCAGCATAAAGCAAAAACTCAAGTTTTTTGCGCAAGTTACCCTATATTAAGGAACAATTACCTACACGGATGGGAGCCATTAGATGGCGTCGGGTGGTTTATTCAGGAAGCTCCGGATAACCTTTCTTTTGCTGGTGTTATTTTTTGTCGGTATGAACAGCTGGCTGACCAAACTGCGCACCACCGACTGGGATGAACCCTTGTGGGTAGTCGTCTATCCTGTGAATGGTGACGGGAGTTCAGCCACCTCACTCTACATTGAGAATCTGACAGCGGCCTCCTTCAAGTCAATTGAAGATTTCCTCACTCGCGAAGCGAAGCGCTACGATGCACGCATCGTCGAACCGGTAACCATGAAACTCGCACCACAAGTCACTGAACGCCCGCCTCTGCCACCTGACAATGCCAGTACCTTGTCAATCATGTTGTGGAGCCTCAGGCTGCGTTACTGGGCAGCAACACACGATACCTTCGATGGACCAGAACCCGATGTACAAATGTATGTGGTCTACTACAATCCGAAAACACATCAACGTCTGAGGCACTCACTGGGTTTACAGAAGGGGTTGATCGGTGTGGTTAACGCATTTTCCAGTCCTGCTCAGGCACAGCGTAATAATGTCGTTATCGCCCATGAATTCCTGCACACAGTTGGCGCCAGTGACAAGTATAATCCACAAAGCAACCAGCCTCTTTACCCGGAAGGTTTTGCAGAGCCGGACAGGGATCCACTTTATCCCCAGCAATACGCCGAAATTATGGCTGGCCGAATTCCGATGACAAGCCACAATGCCGTGATGCCGGCTTCGCTGTCCAAATGCATAGTTGGTCCGTTAACCGCACGCGAGATTCGCTGGGCTGATTAGAGCCTGACCTTTTGTCTACCATGACAGGGAGATCACCATGAACAAAGCACAAGCCCGGACGAAAACCCCCACGATCAAACCCGACAAGAAACCGAAACCGGTGGCTGGCAAAGCATCAGACACCTTTGTGAAGTGCCTGGAATCTGAAGGTGTCACACACATATTCGGTGTTCCCGGCGAAGAAAATGCTGACTTCATGATGTCTTTGCTGGACAGTAACATTGAATTTGTCCTGTGCCGTCATGAACAGGCAGCGGCCTTTATCGCCGATGTCTACGGCCGGCTTACCGGTAAAGCCGGCGTGTGTCTCGCCACCCTGGGGCCAGGTGCGACTAATCTGGTCACCGGTCTCGCCGACGCCAATATGGACAGAGCACCGGTGGTTGCCATTATCGGTCAAGGTACGACCAAGCGTTTACACAAGGAAAGTCATCAGAATATGGATGCCATTGCCATGATGCGCCCGATCAGCAAGTGGGCTCACTCTGTGGTGGATGGCGAGACTATTCCTGAAGTCATACGCAAGGCATTCAAGCTGTCAGAAGCTGAAAAACCCGGCGTTACGGTGATTGAGCTGCCAGAGGATGTCGCCAAGGAACAGGTGACTTCGCAACCCATGCCGGTACTGAAAACCCGGCGCCCTGCCGCTGATCACAAGGCAGTCACCGAGGCGGTGAATGCCATCGTTGCCGCCAAACGCCCTGTTATCCTCGCCGGCAACGGTGCCATCCGCAAGCGTGCCGCCTCGCAGTTACGCCGACTCTCCGAAAAAACCGGCATTCCGGTCGTCAACACCTTTATGGGTAAAGGCGCCATGCCGATGGACAACAAGCATTGTCTGTTCACGATGGGCCTGCAGGGCAAGGATCATATCAACCATGCCATGGACCAGGTCGACCTGGTTATCACGGTTGGTTACGACCTGGTGGAATACAGCCCGAGTTTCTGGAATGCCGATATGGACAAGCAAGTCGTCCATATTGATTTTCTGCCTGCCGAAGTTGATTACCACTACACGGTCAGTGTTGATGTAGTCGGTGATATCGCTGATGCCCTGTGGCAGGTCAACATGGAACTTGAACGCAACTATGCCGGAAAACTGCCCCTGCAGAATATTGATTCCTGGCAGAAACTGCGCAATACCATCCTCGCTGATTTCGCCATGGAAAAGGATGACACATCCTTCCCGATGAAGCCCCAGAAAATACTTTGGGAAGTCCGTAGTTTTCTCGGCCCGAATGATTACCTGCTGTCTGACGTTGGTGCGCACAAGATGTGGATTTCACGCTACTACCAGTGCCACGAGGCCAATACCTGTCTTATTTCCAATGGTTTCTGCTCCATGGGTTTTGCGCTACCCGGTGCGATTGGGGCCAAAATTGCCCAGCCTGAACACAAGGTGCTCGCCATCTGTGGCGATGCCGGTTTTATGATGAACGTTCAGGATCTCGAAACGGCCGTACGCCTGAAACTGAATGTGGTCTTTATGGTCTGGGAAGACGGCGAATACGGGCTGATCAAATGGAAACAGCAGAATCAGTTTAATGGCCGCCATTCAAAACTGGATTTCGGAAACCCCCAATGGGAACAGCTGGCCCAGTCATTCGGCATGTGGGGTAAAACGCTCACCAGCTCTGACCAGTTGATACCGGCACTGGAAGAAGCCTTCAGACAAGAAGGCCCGGCACTGATTGCCGTACCGATCGACTATGCAGAGAACGTCAAGTTGACCAAACGGCTCGGTGAGATCGAGTGCACCATCTGACCGGGCTGTTATTGCGATGCCTTACTCATATCACGTTTTTTATCCCCACAGCTTCAGGTAAAGTAGCGATCTGAACATGGGGAGAGCAGCATGCGTGCTGAAAACAGTGAAAAACCCGGTATCCGCGAGCAACATCTGCTGCGCAGACGTAACAATCCACTCTTTGATAAGGCCCAACACCAGGTCGCGAGTGAAGATCTTGCCACAGCACGCCTTAATGATGGCCTGGACCAGGATCGCTTTATGGATGAGTTCCAGTCTCTCGTTCAGCGCGCTGTCGAGCTGAAAGCGAATGCCCCCAGTGAGACGGTACTGGAGATCAAGGCGACGCTGGACAAGGCCTACCAGCAGGCCTGTGCCCTGCCCGGTGACCAGACCAGAATCAAACAGGCCATCAGCCAACTGGTAAACACCATTATGCGTGCTATACGCAATGGCATTGAGGAAGATGATGCATTAGCGAAAAAAGAGCTGGAAGATGAGGAAACGGCACGGCGCGCTCACTTCAGTTTGCAGGAGCTGCCGCTGGTGTCTGCACTGACTCACCCACAATCCCCTGTCAGTGAAGATGAACTCATCCCGTCACTGCTCAGTGAACCGGAAAAAACCCTCGCGCCCAGCCTGGCTATTTTTGATACCGATCAGCTGGCGATTCTCTGCGAGGATGCACGGGCCTTTCTATTACAGCAGGACCCTGACAGAACCCTGCATGATGCCTGGCGACGGCTTGAACTGATGGAAGATCTCTACAATCAGATGCAGCAACCCCAACGAGGTGATCATTGAATGGCAAAGCCTATTAACCCGGATCGCTGGTGTGAAGGTACTGTGACTGAACTCAAACGCTGGACTGAGCGGTTGTACTCGATCCGGGTCGATGCACCGGTCAATGAATTTACAGCTGGCCAGTTCACCAAACTCGGACTGGTTATTGATGGTGAACTGACAGGGCGCCCCTACTCCTACGTCAATGCACCGGATGAACGACCACTGGAGTTTTACTTTATTACTGTACCGGATGGGCCGTTGACACAACGGCTGGTGACGCTCAAAACCGGTGATTCGATTTATGTCATGCGCAAGGCATCGGGGTTTCTTTGCCTGAATGAAGTCCCGGATTCAAAACACCTGTGGATGCTGTCGACCGGTACCGCCATCGGCCCTTTTCTGTCGATTCTGAAAACCCGGGAACCCTGGCAACGTTTCGAGCGCATTGTACTGGTACACGCAGTACGTACGGCAGAGGAGTTGTCATTCCAGGACACTATCCAGTCACTCGCAACACAACACCCCGATCAGTTCAGTTACATTCCATTTGTCAGCCGTGAAGACACCGATTTTGCGATCCGCGATCGCATTCCGGGCGCGCTGGTTTCCGGCGCACTCGAAACACAGGCCGGTATCAAAATCACACCAGAACAGTCACAGGTCATGATCTGTGGTAACCCTGATATGGTGAAAAGCACCTCAGAGACGCTCAATGCCCGTGGCCTGGAACGCAATCGCCGCCGCAAACCCGGCCATATCACGGTAGAGAACTACTGGTAGCCACTACCCCGACAAGCAGAAGTTTTTTATAATGCTTTGTTTTCTGATGAAAACACGGGCCAATTACCGCCCGGTAAATTATAAACATACCTATAATCAAGGGGTTGAGAGACATTAGTAATAATACACGCCAGCGTAGATTGTCTGACAAAGCGATGCATGAAGATCGGCGTCACCACCTGGATCGGCGTCGCACGAGTAGCGAGCAGAGTAGCGTGCACTATCGTTTCCCCAGCTGGCAAGAACAAAAGATCCAGTTCATCACCCGTTTTATCTTTCTCGCACTCGGTATTGGTTTTTTCAATTTCACTGCAGGTATTGCACCCACGGTCTGGTCGGTCGACCAGCTCAACATCGCCTACGCCATTTATTTCATTGTCCAGGCGGCCATGTTTATTCACGCGGCGAAGGTCAATATCTGTCCATTACGTTATCACCTCACGATGTGGATCGATATTGCCATTGTGAGCATCTCGGTACTGAATGATCCCTACCCGATACCGCCTTCGTTGCTGGTCTATATTATGGTCGTCCTGGGCAATGGCATGCGTTACGGCATGCGACTGTTTGGTGAGTCGTTGATTGGTTGTTTTACTGCTGTCATGGTGGTCCTGACATTACGCTACCTGTGGGGAGGATCTGAACTGTCTCCCGGCCTGATGTTCCTGAACCTGTTCGGTGGCATTATCCTGGTGTATTCCTATGTCCTGATGGGACGTATTGAGCACAGCCGCAACGAACTGGAACAAAGCAGCAATATTGATACGCTGACCGGACTGCTGAACCGCCGTGCGCTACAGGAAGTGACCAGTGCCATGTTCCAGCGCTTGCACTGTAGCCAACAAAAGTTTGTCCTGCTGTTTGCTGACCTGGACAAATTCAAGGATGTTAACGACGAACTCGGGCACGCCGCTGGCGACCTGGTTCTTCGCGAGTTTGCCCGCATTGTACGCAGCTCTATCCGCGAACCGGACGTGGCCGCACGTTTTGGTGGCGATGAATTTGTGATTATTCTCGAAGATGCGACGCTCAAGCATGCTCAACTGATTGCAGAGCGCATACAAAAACAGGTTTCACGCTGGTCAGACGACAATGAAATTGATTTCAGCGTGACCTTTGGTCTCGGCGAAGCGCCAACCCACGGCGACAGTTTCGTGCACCTGCTGGAACAGGTCGACCAGGCCCTTTATCATTCCAAATCCACTCATACCGGTGGCGGGATCACTATTGCCCGTCCAGCGACATAAAGCAGAAAAATCTATGGAACAAGAAGTTGATGTCGCCATTATTGGTGCAGGCAGTGCGGGACTCTATGCGCAGGGCCAGATCAGGCGGAAAACGGACAACTATGTACTCATCGATGGTGGTGAACTGGGTACTACCTGCGCACGCGTGGGTTGCATGCCTTCCAAGGCACTGATCCAGGTTGCTGAAGATTTTCATCGTCGGACTATCTTCCCACGCGAAGGCATTGAAGGTGGTGACAGCCTGAGTGTAGAAGGTCCGGATGCCCTGGAACACGTACAGGACCTGCGCGATATTTTTGTCGATAAAGTGCTCTCCACTACCACCGACGAAATGGGTGAAGAATTTATCCCCGAATATGCGCAGTTTATCGGACCTGGTCTTCTGCAGGTTGGTGAACGACGCATCCGTGCAAAATCCATCGTCATTGCATCCGGTTCAAAGCCCATTGTTCCGGAAGCCTGGAAGGTCTTTGGTGACCGCATTCTTACCACCGACGAAATTTTTGAACTCGAAACCCTGCCAACATCCCTGGCGGTCATCGGCCTGGGTGTGATAGGTCTCGAACTGGGTCAGGCCTTTAACCGGCTTGGTGTCCAGGTAACGGGGATCGACCAGCTGGAAACCATCGGCCATCTCGATGATCCGGAAATCAACAAAACAGCGATTCAAATTCTGGGTAAGGAAATGCCCCTGTGGCTGGGTCAGCCGGCCAGTATCGAAGAGGCAGCAGACGGCATGTTACGCATCAGTGCCGGTGACAATTCGGTGGAGGTGGAAAAAGTTCTGGTCTGCATCGGCCGACGTCCCAATATGGCCAGCCTCGGGATCGAAAAGGCCGGTGTTACACTGAATGAACACGGTCTGCCGAATTACGACCCGAATACCCTGCAAATCGAGGACAAACCCCTGTTTGTTGCCGGCGATGTCAATGGCGACCGACCGGTACTCCACGAGGCAGCGGATGAAGGGCGTATTGCCGGCGTCAACGCCATGGCTGATACCCCCATCGCTTTCCGGCGCAAAACGCCATTGTTTATTACCTTCTCAGACCCCAACCTGGTCATGCTGGGCAAGACCTGGTCGGAACTCGATCACGACAACACGCTGGTCGGCAGCGTTGCACTGGGCCTGCTCGGACGCGCCCTGATTATGGGTCGGAACAAGGGGCAGCTACGGCTCTATGCTGACAAGACCAGTGGCAAACTGCTGGGTGCCTCGATGGTGGCTCCACACGGCGAACACCTCGCCCACCTGCTTAACTGGTGTATTGAACAGAACCTGACCCTCTTGCAAATGGTGCGTATGCCCTTCTACCACCCCGTCCTTGAGGAAGCGATTCAACCGGTATTACGTGAAATGATCTCCAACGGTGGCTTTGCACCGAATGAGCTGCCACCCGACCTGGAACCCCTGTAACCATGTATGCCACGGGCCGAAAACGATTGAGGCAACTGCTTGATTTGAAGCATTCACAGCTGATGCGCAATAGCGCTATTGGTGTCGAAAAAGAAAGCCTGCGTGTCAATACCCAGGGTAGCATTGCCCAGACGCCACACCCGAAAAAACTGGGTTCTGCACTGACCCATCCCTGGATCACGACAGACTTTTCCGAAGCACTGACTGAGTTTATCACTCCACCGTTGCACCAGATTCACGATGTGCTGGGCTTTCTTCGTGATACACAACAATATGTCTACCAGTGTCTTGATGATGAATTCCTGTGGGCTACCAGTATGCCCTGTGTGGTGGATGGCGAAACCAGTATTCCCATCGCGGATTACGG
>CAZVBD010000012.1:7947-28247 GCA_964625255.1 uncultured Thiohalobacter sp.
AAATCGTTTCTGGGTGGACGCGAAACCAGCCTGCAAAGTTTTAATGAGGATACTTACTACGAACCCTGGGCAACTTCATTGCGCATGGGTGATATTGGCTATCAGAATAACCATGAGAATGAAACCGGGATCAAGGCCAATTACGATACGTTGCAGAGTTATATCGATAGCCTGGTCTGTGCTATCAGCACCCCGTGTCCCGAGTTCGAGAAAATCGGCGTGAAGGTTGATGGTGAATACCGGCAGTTGAATGCCAATATCCTGCAAATAGAAAACGAATACTACAGCACCATCCGTCCTAAACAGATCGTCACCGGTAATGAAATGCCCTCCACGGCCTTAAAACGTCGTGGTGTCGCTTACGTGGAATTGCGTTCACTCGATGTTAATGCATTTGATCCACTCGGCATTAATGAACGTGAAATGTATTTTCTCGAATGCTTTCTTCTATTCTGCCTGTTACATGAAAGCCCGACTATCAGCACCAGCGAACGTCGAGCCATTGATGAAAATGAACTGAAAACTGCACACCGTGGACGCGACCCTGAACTGAAGCTGACGCGTAACAATGAACCCGTACTACTGAGAGACTGGGCGAGCGAACTGCTTGAGGAAATACAGGGGGTGTGTGAACTGCTCGATCAGGGTGCTGAACACACACCGTATTGTGATGCGCTCGCAGCACAGCGGAAAAAAGTTGAAAATCCGGACCTGACACCTTCCGCACGTATGCTTCAGGAAATGCGTGACCGGGGTGAAGGTTTCTATCATTTCGCCAAACGCATGTCAGAAATCCACCTGCACTTCTTTACCAATTTACCCATGAGTGAAGACAAGCAACGTTTTTACCAGGCGCTGGCAAGCAAATCGATTGAAGATCAGAATGCACGCGAGGCGGCTGATGTGCCTGGCTTTGACGAATACCTGGCACAGTATTTTTCCCAGGTTTTAAAGACATGAACCAGGGAAAAATACTGGTGCTCGCCTCTACCTCGCCATTTCGCAGCGCCCTGCTGAAAAAACTGGGGCTGCCGTTTGAAACCTTTCCCCCTGACGTTGATGAAACCCGTCACGACGCGGAAAGCCCGCAATCCCTTGTCGTACGGCTCTCTGAAGCCAAGGCGCGCGCAGGAGCCAAAGCATTCCCCAAAGCGCTAATCATCGGCTCCGACCAGGTTGCTGTATGCGGTGATGAGGTACTGGGGAAACCAGGCGATCACGAAACAGCATGCCGACAACTGGCAAAACTTTCCGGGCAGCGCGTTGATTTCCTTACTGGACTTTGCCTGTTTGATGCCAGCCACAACAAGACACGAACCGGTCTTGTGACCTATGCCGTGACGTTCCGCACACTCTCTTCCGAACAGATCGACCGCTATCTGCGCATCGAACAACCTTATAACTGTGCAGGAAGCTTTAAATCAGAAGCGCTGGGTATCAGCCTCTTCGAAGCTATGCATGGCGATGACCCGAACGCACTGGTTGGCTTGCCGTTAATACGGCTGGTGAGCTGGCTGAATGAAGCCGGCATCGACGTACCCTGATCAGGCAGGACTCATCTTAAGCAACTTGTCAAAGTTGGCAATCCGCAATATCTTCGCGACATCAGGACTTGCATTGCGGATGGTGACGTCTGACTTGTCGCCACCGGCATGGTCCCTGAGCAATAACACCATGCCCAGTGCAGAGCTATCCATGTATTCCGTCCGCGACAGATCGAGGACATAGCTCAACCTCGCGCGGTCGTGGTTAACATAGGCCTCACGAAATTCCTTGTGTACTGAAAAATCAAAACGCCCTACAATAGCGATTGTGATCTGGCTTCCGTTTTCCGACTCGGTTACATGTACACTTGACATAATTGCTACACTTCACTCGTTGCATTTAAAACAATTCAACATCGCCGCCGTCCAGTGAGTTCTGGACAACAGCCTTGTCACTACTGTGAATCCTGTTGCTGGCAAATGTATCCAGATCACGTTTGAATGTTGATAACATTTCGTTATCCGGTGAAATGGACAGATCAACCAGACGTTCCAGTATTAATTCAAGCTCATTCAACCGCTGCAGATGTGCTTCGGCTGCACCCATGGACTGGGTGACCATGTCCTCAAATTGAAGACAGCGCACGGCATTACCCACATCAGCAGTAATCGAGTCACTGATTTCTCCAAGATGGCCAATCTGCTCGGCCACGAACAGATTATATTTCTCGGAGCTTTTGAAAGCCTCATCAACTCTTTCCTTACCCGATATCGCTACATTCATATCACGAGAGGCCATCGCCCCTACTGTTTCCCGCACCGCAGCAATCGCCTGCTTGCCAGCACTAACACCGGAGATAATCTCTTCGTTCAGTTTATTCGAACGCATTGACAACTGACGAACTTCATCAGCCACGACGGCAAAACCCCGCCCTGCCTCACCGGCACGTGCTGCCTCAATGGCCGCATTCAGTGCCAGCAGGTTAGTCTGTTCAGCGATATTTTTCACATCACTCAGCAATCTGAAAACACTGTCCATATGTTCCACCATATCGTCGATACGGTGTACTGTTTCTACTGACTGCTTGCTGATATCGATCAGCGTACCGATAAAACTCTGCAAAAGATCACTGGCTTCATTGAGAAATGAGCGTTTGTCACTGTCACTGGAACCGTATTCAATGATCCCATGGATCATTTCCTCCTCGCGCTGGCTACTGTCGCTCAGGTTATGGAAACTGTCTGTCAGACTGGCAATAGCTTCCTGAACGATGTTACTGACGCGTTGTACTTCCTCACGTGTGCCAGTGACCTCGTCAGCCAGCAGGCTTTTTATGGGGTCACAGATTTCCCTGAATTCAGAGGCTGAGACAATATCGAAATCTGTGTTGGTTTCTGTCGCTAACTCAGCACGGATGCTGCGGCCTGCCCAGGTGATCCCAATAATCCAGCTGGCAGTCAGCAACAAAAACTTCACACTCTCTGCCTCAACCAGCCAACCGAATTCTGAACTAGCGGCTACAGCAAGTGTACCTGCAACACCCGGGACGAGCGCGCGTAGCCAGCTAAATGAAACGGGATTTGATGGTGGTTCAAACACGGAATACAAACTCCTTTGATGCTTTAATCATAGCGTCCGGCGGACACTGATCTTTATCCTTTCAACAGGGCTTTTTGTATACGTCCGGCCATTGATGACAGCGTCACCTGTTCATCGGCAGCGCCCAGTGCTACGGCTTCTCCCGGCATGCCCCAAACCACACTACTGGCTTCGTCCTGGGCAAGTGTATAAGCACCTGCCTCACGCATTTCAAGCATGCCTTTGGCACCATCACTACCCATGCCGGTCAGCAGTACTGATATGGCATTTGGCCCGATGTTCTGTGCAACGGAACGGAACATGACATCAACACTGGGCCGGTGCCGGTTTACCGGTGGCCCGTCACTCAACTGACAGCGGAACCGTGCACCATCACGCACCACCAGCAGGTGGCTGTCACCTGGTGCGATATACACATGCCCTGGCAGTATCTGTTCACCATCCTCGGCCTGACTGACCGTCATCGGGGAACAACGGTTCATCCGCTCGGAAAAAGGTTTGCTGAAGGCTTCCGGAATATGTTGACTGATCACCATCGCCGGGCTGTCGGCCGGCATCACTTCCAGCACTTCACGTATCGCCTCAGTTCCACCTGTTGACGCGCCAAGTGCAATCAGCTTGTCTGTCGTCCTGAAATGTTTGCCAGCTGCGGCTGGCAAAACCGCATCCGCCGTATGCCGCTCTGCAATTGGCTTTAATTCCCGTACACGTGCTGTTGATGCGGTCTTGACCTTGGAAATGATTTCTTCTGCGTAGTCACCCAGCGAGTGAGCGACGTCAACCGTTGGTTTGGAAACAAAATCCACCGCGCCAAGCTCAAGCGCGTCCAGTGTAATATCACTACCCTTTTGTGTCAGTGTAGAAACCATCACTACAGGCATGGGTCGCAGACGCATGAGGTTACGCAGGAAAGTAACACCGTCCATTTTCGGCATTTCGACATCCAGCGTCAGGACATCCGGTTTCAGCTGCTTGATCTTGTCACGCGCGATCAGCGGGTCCTGGGCAACACCGACCACCTCTATATCAGGATCACTTTCAAGCATTTCGGTCAAAATTTTCCGGATCAGTGCCGAGTCGTCGACAATCAGTACCCGAATCTTCCGTTTTCCATTTTGTTGTACTGAATCTGACATAAATAATTATTCCTAAAACAACTCGACGTTGCCCTCGATATGCTGGTGACTGACCTTGTCATGGTAGACACGCTCCTGTGCCAACACTTCCTGGCTGCGCAGCTTCTTGACCCGGACCTTTCCGCTTGCCGGAAAATACACTACCCGACGCGGCCACTCGCCACCCAGGTCGGAGCCGGTCACAGTTAACCCGTCTTTAACAATATACTCCCTGGCAAAATCGATATTGCGTTTGCCAACACTACTATCCATGACAGCGATAACCTGTCCACCACCCACCAGTTTGACTTCAAGGTTCTCACGCCGACCACCGGCCTTGAGGATTTCATTAATCAACTGCTCCATGGCGTAGGAGCCATAACGTGCAGCCTCGGTCAGATCGCCAGCGTGAATCTGATTGTGATCAGCAGCCTCCGGCAACATAAAGTGATTCATGCCTCCCACGCCAAACACCCGGTCCCGAATGCAGGCGGATACACAGGAACCCAGTGATGTAATCACCGCTTCATCAGCACAGGTAACATAGAACTCCCCCGGCAGGATTTTTGCCGCGAAACAGTTTTGCGCCCTGTCCCAGTAACGTCGGATATGTTCGAACCCGCGCAATACCGGCGGTTGTTCCTTGTCAGCTGGTATTGAACGCTGTATCGCCACGCTTATTTAACCTTCCGGTAAATTGTTTTTCCGATCAACTCAAAGCGATCAGACAAATTGTGCATGGTTTCTGAATGTCCGAGGAACAGGTAGCCACCATCGACAAGAATGTCAGCATAACGTTCAAACAAACGCATCTGGGTGGACTTGTCAAAATAGATCACCACATTACGGCAGAAAATCATGTCGAACGGGCCACGCATCGGCCAGTCATGCATCAGGTTCAACTGCTTGAAGGTAATGATGTCCTGCAACACTTCCTTTACCTGGACTTCACTGCCACCGGGCAGGGTGTGAAACCATTTCCTGGCACGTGCAGAAGACAATCCTTCTATGCGCTTCTCGGCATAACGCCCCTCGCGGGCTGTTTCGACAACGTTGGAATCCAGGTCAGTCGCCAGTAATTTTGTATCCCATGGCGAGCTGATAATTGGCGACTCTGCCAGAGTCATAGCGATGGAATAAGGTTCCTCTCCTGTTGAACAACCTGCTGACCAGAATCGCACACGCCGATCTCGCTGATGACGTCGCATGATTTCAGGCAGCGCCGTTTTTTCAAGAAACTCAAAATGATGCGGTTCGCGAAAGAAAGCTGTCAGGTTGGTGGTGAGTGCATTGATAAAATGCATCATCTCACCTTCAGTTGAATTTACGTAGGCCAGATAATCGGAAAACCGCGACATCTGCAAACCGCGAAGTCGCCTTGCCAGACGACCATAGGCAAGATCTGCCTTGCCATCATTGAGCGAGATACCAGCCTGCTCATAGAGCGTTTTCCGCACCGCCTCGAAATCACTCGAGGTAAACTCAAATTCTCGTTCGCGTTGTGAATGGGATCTGGCCAGCATACGTTTTGTATTCCTTCCTTGGAGATGTCCATATTTGTCGGAAATCAGGTGTCATTGCGAATGTTTAGAGATTGCTTCGTTCCTCGCAATGACACTTCCCGAAGAGGAGAAATTACTAGAATTCCTCCCACTCTTCATCGGTATTTGCCGTCGAGGCACGGCGTGGTGCGCGTTTACCGGCTGCCGGTGCTGCGGCACGTGTCCGGGCGCGTGGTGCGGATGCGGCCGGAGATGGTGCCGGTGCAGCTTCAGCGTATTCCTGGTCACCGGTGTGGAAGCGCTCCATCAGACCGGTCAGACCCTGTGCCTGATCATCCATGGATTCACTGGCAGCAGCAGCCTCTTCTACGAGAGCTGCATTCTGCTGTGTAACCTCATCAAGCTGGGTGATGGCCTTGTTGACCTGCTCGATGCCCTGTGACTGCTCTTCGCTGGCAGCGGCGATCTCGGCAATGATATCGGAGACCTTCTTCACCGAATTGACTATCTCTTCCAGTGTAGTGCCTGATTCATCAACCAGCCGGCTGCCCTCTTCTACCTTGTCGACACTGTCCTTGATCAGACTTTTGATCTCTTTGGCCGCACCGGCACTGCGTTGTGCCAGGTTACGCACCTCGGCGGCAACGACTGCAAAGCCACGACCCTGTTCACCTGCACGAGCAGCTTCCACTGCGGCGTTCAGTGCCAGCAGGTTGGTCTGGAAGGCGATCTCATCGATAACACCAATGATATCGGCTATCTCTTTGCTGGAATCATTGATGGCACCCATCGCACCGACGACCTGTCCAACCACTTCGCCACCCTTCTCGGCCTGTTCGCGAGCTCCGGCAGCCAGTTGATTGGCCTGGCGGGCGTTGTCGGCGTTCTGGCGTACCGTGCTGGTCATCTCTTCCATACTGGAAGCTGTTTCCTCAAGACTGGACGCCATCTCTTCGGTACGCTGACTCAGGTCGGTATTACCCCGGGACAATTCACCAGCGGCACTGCCGATACTGTCTGCCGTGGTACGTATCTCACCAACCATCTCCAGGAGATTATCAACCGAGCTGTTAACCGCAGATTTAAGTTCGGCAAACTGGCCCTGATAATCTCCATCCATCGCCTGGGTCAGGTCACCTTCTGATAGCGCTTTTACGACATCAGAAGCAGCCTGCAGGGGGTCAACCATGGCATCAAGCAGGTTGTTAATTCCTCTGGCGACATTTCCTGTGAACCCCTGGAATTTTTCCGCCTCCAGACGCTGGTCCAGTTCGCCGGCAGAAGCCGCTGTAATCAGTCGTTCAATCTGACGCTCGGCTTCCTTCTGTTCGGTAATATCACACCACTCGACCATATTGCCCATCCAGTTTCCTTCGTGGTCCAGTATTGCCGTGGCGTTAACGGTAAATTCAAGCCCGGCCACTTCGATCTCGGCAAAAGCAGGCAAGTTCTTCGTATCACTGAGTAACGCTCGCTGGTGTACAGGATTCTTGTGGAACTGGTCGATATTGGACCCGACCAGATTGGCAACACGGAAGCCGGGGAATACTTTGCGCAAATCGTCCTCACGTTTGCCCATCATTTCCCTGACAGCGGGATTAACATAGGTAATATTCAAATCATTGTCACAAATCATCAGATTGGCCTGTGCACCATCGACTGCCGACTGCAGGCGAGCGACTTCTATTTCCCTGGCACGTTGCTCGGTAACATCAGACCATTCCAGGTTGTTGCCAACATAGTTGCCTTCGGCATCCATAATGGAGGTTACATTCAGCGAAATAACCAGTGGGCCCAACTTGATGTCAGTCAAATACGGCAAGTTGGATGGATCTGCAAGAATGTCTCGTTGATGTTTCGGGTTCTTGTGAAACATATCGATGCACACGCCGACCATCTTGTTGGCATCGAAACCAGGGAATAAACCTTTGAGCACTTCCTCATGTTTCGTCAACAGGTCAATTGATGACTGGTTGAGATAGGTGATGACCAGATCACGATCAATCATCATCATCGCAGTCCGGGTTCTGTTAACTGCACCTTCAAGTCGAGCCACTTTATCGAGTTGTTTTTTCTGACCCTGGAAGCCTTCATGAACCTTATCGATGGCTTCGGTAATTTTTACCTTCTCTCCGGGCAACCGATCAATCTTTCTGGTAAAATCACCCTCGACATAGTCGGAAACCAGATCAACAATCTGCATTTTTACATCGATATGGGATTGCACCAGACTGTTGATTGTCTCTGCCGCTTGCGCTGCAACGCCACTCAGCTCATTAACAGGTAGCATATAGCTGATTTTCCCGGCCTTGTGCTGCTTGTGCATTTCATCGACTGATGCCAGCAAGCATTCAATATCTGCATGTGCCAGGTCCCGTGATACCGTCTTTTCGTTCGCAGCCATTTCCATCTCCTGATTTCCTGCTTCAATCATTACTTCAGCGACCTGGTTCAATGCTTGCGTCCAGGCCTCCCTGACATTATCCGTCCATGCGTCACCGGCAAACTCTGCCATTACATCCAGCAGCGTACCGGTTACCGCACCGTAGTGCTCCGGCAAAGCACCGTATCCAACATGTTTTTTGCCCAGCTCGGTCAGCGCGTTGTTCAGCACCTCCGGCTTACGCAGACTGTTAACCACCAGCTTCAGTGCCGCCAGCAGTTTTTTCTGCTGATCAGCCATATTCAAACCAGCGAATAGCGGCTGTACGGACGGGTAGCGTTTGAACAATTCTTCATAGAAACGGGCCACCAGCGCTTCTGCTTCACCTGCAAGTAAGGCAAAAGAATTTTCCAGCAGGGTGATGCCCGTCTCGGCTTCCGACGGTTCATGCGTCAATTCTGAATCCGCTTTACGCCGCGACGATTTTCGTCGATTACCGGTCGTACGACGTTCCAGTCCTTTCAGACTGCCTGTTTCATTCGTCAGCGGATCTTTTACTGCCGGTTTGTGTTTACGTTTAGTCGTCATCATTTCATCCCATCCATGCCAGTCCACTGAGTATCCATAGCCACAATTCACTCCGCCAGCCCGGTCTGAGCTGCCTTTTTGATCGAAGTGGCCGGCTATGCTGTACCATGATTCATGTCACCTTTCTGATTAAGCTTCGAGATACTGCACATTCCCTTGATTTACCCTGCCACACCGTCCATGGCGGATAACTCTCTGGTATTAAGCAGATGGTCAACATCCAGCAGGATGACCATTTTTTCTTCAACCGTCGCCAGTGAACGCACCGAGCCCATAATGGAATCTTTTGCGTTAACCGGCGCCGGCTTGAGTTCTGATTCCGGAATATCGTATACGTCGGATACGGCATCGACGACGACCCCCATGATTCGCTCGCGGTCTTCACCCTTGACTTTCAGGACGATGACAACGGTTGTCGGGCCATATTCAGTCACAGGCATACCAAATCGCTGACGCAAATCAACCACCGGTACAATAGCGCCACGCAGATTGATTACACCCAGCATGTAGGTCGGTGTATTGGGGATATGGGTAATACGGTCCCATCCCTTTATTTCCTGGATACGCAGGATGTCCACGCCGTATTCTTCGCCATCGAGCATGAAGGTCAGATACTGGTCTTCATCACCGGTCAGCCCGATAGACATGGCGGCTGCTTCAATCTTGGCTTCGACTTGTGTTGCTTCCATGATCATTTCTCACGCTGCCTGTTCATCATTGCCGGCCCGACGTATGCCTGATCCACCACTACCACTCAAACTGATAAGGCCGCCCACATCGAGGATCAGGGCTACCGTGCCATCACCGAGAATGGTTGCACCTGAAATCCCTTCTATTCGCCGGTAGTTGGTTTCCAGGCTTTTAATCACCACTTGTTGCTGGCCCAGAAGTTCATCAACCATGAGGCCGATCTTGTGTCCCTCGTGCTCAACGACAACCAGCAAGGCTTCTTCCAGCCGGGTTGTCTTTGGCTCGATACCAAAAAGGTTATAAAGACGAACAATTGGAATATAGTCTTCGCGGAGCCTGTACATTTCGGCGCTGCCTGCCACCGAATTGACCATAGTGCGGTCGACTTGCAAAGACTCGACAATGGAAATCAACGGCATCACAAAGGTTTCATCACCAACACTCAGCAACTGCCCGTCGAGAATTGCCAGTGTCAGCGGCAGGCGAATGATAAAGGTAGAACCTTCACCCGCTGTCGACCGAACTTCGATGGCACCACCAAGGTCCTTGATATTACGGCGTACCACATCCATACCGACGCCACGGCCTGATACATCACTGACTTCATCAGCCGTGGAAAATCCCGGCTCAAAGATCAGTTCGAGGGTACGTTCATGGCTCAGCTCTTCATCGGCTGCCACCAGTCCACGTTCACGTGCCTTGGCGAGAATCTTGTCGGCCGGCAGCCCGCCACCATCGTCAGAAATTTCAATGACGATATTGCCACCCTGGTGGTAAGCGTTGAGATGAATGACGCCGGTTTCCGGTTTGCCGCAAGCAATACGGTCCTCGGGCATTTCAATGCCGTGGTCCAGCGAGTTGCGTACCAGGTGAACCAGCGGGTCGCCGATTTTCTCCATAACTGTCTTGTCGAGCTCAGTCCCTTCACCGGAAATCTTCAGGTCAATCTTCTTGCCCAGCCGGGAGGACAGGTCATGCACCAGACGCGGGAACCGGTTGAAAGAAAAGCTGATTGGCAGCATGCGAATCTGCATGACACTTTCCTGCATTTCGCGCGTATTGCGTTCCAGTTGCTGTAGTCCGTCGCGCAGTTTTTCCAGTCGCGCGGCATCAAATTCATCAATTTCACCACTCCCGACCTCGCCCAGCATTGACTGGGTGATAACCAGCTCGCCGACCATATTGATCAATTCATCAATCTTCTGGATACTGACCCGGATCGAGCTGTCCGCTGTACCGGTGGAACGCCTGTCAGCTTTGCGTCGGTCTTCCCCTGCACGTCTGTCCTGCGGCTTTTCCGCCGTTTTGACAGGGGGGGCGTCAGTGCTGTTTTCCTGTACTGAAACAGACGGCGTTGTCTCCGCAACGTCGTTCTGTTCCCCGGTTAGCGGCTCAATACTCAAATCGCAGTCGCCATCCACCCATTCAAAAATCTCGTCCAGCTGTTCACGACTGACATCGCCTGTCAGGGTCAGCTTCCAGGACAGGTGGCACTCTTCGGGATCAAAGTCCTCAAAGACAGGCAGTGCATCGGTAGCAACTTCAACTTGTAACTCGCCAAGTTCCGCCAGTTCACGAAACATGCGCACCGGGTCATTGCCGGTTTTTAACAATTCGGTATAGGGTTTGAAATCAATCAACCAGCCATTTGTACCACTCCCGGTATCAGCGGGTTCGACAGTTTGTGCATTGGCATCGGTGCTATTGCCCAGCATGGCTTCAAGGTTTGACTGGATCGTCGCGGCGCGTTCAGCATTAAACTCGCCATCATCTCGCGCGGCTTCCAGCATATCGCGCAACACATCACCGGATTCCAGCAACAGATTCAGGGCATCTTTTGTTACCTCACGCTCACCTTCACGCATCTGGTCGAGCAGGGTTTCCATCACATGAGTAAAGTTGGCGACGGCAGTAAAACCGAATGTGCCGGAACCTCCCTTAATGGAATGGGCAGAACGGAAAATCAGGTGGATAAGTTCGGGATCTTCGACGCCCTGGCTGAGGTCCAGCAGCGCATTTTCCATGGCTTCCAGTCCTTCGAAACTTTCTTCGAAAAAAACCTGGTGAAACTGGCTGATATCGATCGTCATCAGCGGCTACCCCAGCACGCGTTTGACGGTAGACAGCAGTTGATCCGGATTAAACGGTTTAACGATCCACCCGGTTGCGCCAGCTGCCTTGCCCTCCTGCTTCTTGTCCATTCCTGACTCGGTTGTCAACATCAGTAACGGGGTGAATTTATAGTTCGGCAGTGTACGAAGCTGTTTGATCAAAGAGATGCCGTCCATACGCGGCATGTTGACATCCGATATCACCAGGTTAAAGCTGCTCTTCTTCGCCAGCTCAAGCGCTTCCACGCCATCAACAGCTTCTGTCACCGTGTGTCCCGCCTGTTTCAGGGTGAAACTCACCATCTGTCGCATGGAATTCGAATCGTCCACTGCCAATATAGTTGCCATTTTGTTTATACTCCTTTCTCTGTCCCTGAGATTCAGCGGGCTTCGGTTAAAGCCAGTTGTTCACTCATACCCAAAAGTTCAACGGAGCGGATGATCGCCTTACCGGGATTCACCCATTGCAAACAATGGCTGGAATCCGCGAGTGTGCGTTGAACCTGATATAACAGCTGAATAAATGCGGTGTCGATACGCGTGACGGCGGCGCCGTCAAGAATGATGTCACTACCTTCTTCAATGAGTTCTTCAAACTTCTGATAGAACTCACCCGACTGCGCGATAGTGAGTTCTGCGGGTAACTGAACTGCGTCTTCCCGCTTACCGGCTTCGTGCTCCGATTGTGTCATGTGCCTACTCCATGCAAGCTCTACTGTGTATCAACCGCGCTAACGGCAACTCTTACCCGTGACTTGAGGAAAACATTTTCATGACAATTCGTCACCTCAATGCATCACGTTTTATTACTCTTAGCATTAGTCATGCCAGTACAGTTATGCTGGTATAACAGGGCCAATTCGTTCACTGAACACCTGTTTTCAGGACATTCAACCATTGCTTTAAAATGGGTATCGCCGGTTAATTGACTGGCCGGCGGCGGAACCTCGCCTACCCTGCTGTCAGTACGGTTTCCAGCAGGCCGTCGACATCGACCAGCAGACAATCTTTATCGCTGCCGACACTGAGATAATCTTTCAGAACACGGGCCAGCCGTTCATCATTACCCACACCCAGCGAGGTGGTGCTGGTCATTTGGCCCGGGGTAAAGCTCACCATATCGCTGATTTCATTCAAGCGTAGTGCAACACGCGGTGCCTTGCCATCAACGGTAACGAACAGCAAGACCGAACGAATGCTGTCACGAACCTGTTCACGTGCGCGCCCGAACAGACGACGTAATTCCACCAGTGTGGCATTACGTTCCTGCTCGAGTTCATTCAACGCCTGTTCAGGGTGACCTTTTTCTTTCAGACCCAGCAACCGGTCTGCCAGTGCATGAATACGTTTATGCGGTGTGTCAAAATGGCACATGATCTCTTTCAACTCTTCATCACGTGTCTCGAACTTGCTATACCATTCGCCAAATGCACACAGATCAGGATTACGCGCCTTGTTGAAGGGCTCGTCATTTTTTATCGCAATCTCGAGAGCATCCAGCCAGTCAACGTGATCCTGTTCACAATCGACCAGTGTGTTGATCAAGGCTTCTTTCTGTTCGCCACAGGAGGGGATGCCGAGAAACTCAGCAAAATCAAATACCCGAACGGGAACTCCATGGTGTTTGACGATACCCAGCGAACCTCGCCCCTCGAAGGGATCAGGCTGGATTACGCTGTTATCCTGTTCTACTGACAGGACATTTTTGAGGTTAATAGCAAACAGGCTGTCGCCTACCCAGAAGGTAAAGGCATTCAACGTATCGGCTATACTGTGAGTTAAATCTGATGCTGCCGCCTGGCTCATACTGGCAATCCTTTGATAGAGACGTGACCTGCCCCCTTATCGGCTGAACAGCCCGCAGGTTTAGTCAGCCCCACTCAAAAACAGCTTCGGCAATAGACCCACCGGAACGGTAGCTTAATGAGTGGCAAAGGTTCCGCACCAGGCGGATGCCGCGCCCGGACAATGCAGTAACAAGTTCTGCGTTATTCTCTATCATCTCGACATCGAAACCTTTTCCACTGTCTTCAACACATATTGTCAAACGCCCACCCTGCCCGGCGGGTTCATGCTCCAGAGTTATGATGATAGACGCGCCTTCCAGTGATTTCAGGCGTTCTTCCCGCAGAAAGGAATATTCTGCAAAACCCGCAGCATTATTTTTGATCGCGGAATCCAGTTCCAGTACACCATGGTCAAGTGCATTGGTATACAGTTCGGTCAGAATGGTAAACAGATCTTCACGGAAATTATCCAGGCCCTGAATATGCAGTAGCGACTGGATCAACAAGGGCACCGGATCAACCTCCGATAAAGCATTGCCATCAAGCGCCAACCGGAAGTTCCATTCAACAGCAGGCTTGCCAGAGGTACGCAATGCCTTGTCTTCATAGACGACCCGGTTTTCCAGCCCGCAAGGGATTTCAATCATGGTCAAATCATCAGACTGTGCCGCATGCCCACGAAATGCTTCAAGGTCGTTCAGCACAGACTGAAATTGGCTAAGCTCGCCGTGTTCCACATGCAGACGCTTGATCAGGCGATGATCACCATATAATTCACCTGCCGTATTCTCTGTTTCCACGATGCCGTCAGAATAGGCGATGAGGCTGTCTGCCGGAGAAACGATACTGTTTTCCAGACAGGAATCAAAACTCCCTGGCGGAAGTATGCCCAGTGCGAGATGAATGGAATCAAATGCGTGTCGCACTTTATTGTCGTCTTTGTTAAAAAGAAGAAGATGCGGTAAACCACCATTCCAGACCTGTAATTGCCGGGTCTCACTGTTCAATTCGATCAGCGCGGCTGCACAAAAAATACCATTGGGAAGGATGCGATATAGCTTGCTGTTAATCTCTGCAGCAACCTCACTTAAATGAAACCCCTTTTTGGTCATACCATAAAAGATTTCAGCGGTAGGCAGAGACCCGACTGCTGCGGGCAGACCATGTCCGGTAAAGTCGCCCAGCATAACGCGCAACGCGCCGTACGGAGTGCGTTCGGCCAACAGCATATCGCCATTGAATACCATCAGTGGTGAAGCGATATACTCTATACCTGCCTCATCAAGACAGCCCAGGTGCGCGATACGAGAGAACAGTATTCTGGCTAGCTCCTGCTCACGTTCCTCATGGATTCGCTGCTGTTCCAGTTTCCGGCGCTGTTGTTGCAACGTGTGGTAGAGCTCACGACGCTGTAAAGCCGACCGGATACGTGCATCCAGAACAATCGGCGTTAGTGGTTTGACCAGAAAATCATCACCACCGGCATCAGCGCAACGGGCAATGACACGCTCATCATCCATCGCCGTGATAATAATGATCGGGACATAGTTATCATGGCAACGTTCCTTGATGATCCGGGTTGCCTCGTAACCGTCCATTCCCGGCATATGGATGTCCATAAGAATGACATCCGGATGGTTCTGTTCGAAGCTTTCTACAGCTTCTATGCCATTCCCTGCTTCAAACAGCTCGTATCCAAACGTATACAATTTGGCCCGGATCAGCATGCGGCTGGCGGCCTCATCTTCGACGATAAGGATACGGGCAGGTGGTTGCGTTGACATATCGCTCACCCCGCTCGTTTACTGTAGTGTCATCCCTTCACTCATTAATACCTTACCCACACCCTGCCCCAGCGCTGTACCAAACTTTTTACTGAACCTCTGGAACAGGTCTTCCTGCGGTGTGTAATCGACTATCGTTTCTGCGCCGATAACCTCGCGCGCCACATAGCTTGCACTACCAAGTTCATCAACAAGTCCAAGGTCGATGGCCTGTTCGCCGGTCCAGACATAACCACTGAACAGCTCCGGTATTTCCTTCAGTCGATCGCCACGCCCGGTACGTACGACGTTGATAAACTGTGAATGAATATCGGCCAGCAGCTTCTTGACCTGAGTGATATCTGCTTCCTTGGCTGGCAGGAAGGGGTCAAGAAAACCCTTATGCTCGCCGGCCGTAATCAGGCGCCGTTCAACACCCAGCTTTTTCATCGTACCGACAAAACCAAATCCGCCCATACGAACACCGATGGAACCGACAATACTGGCCTTGTCCGCATAGATCTTGTCCGCTGCCGACGCGACGTAGTAACCGCCTGAGGCACAGATATCGGATATGACCACGTAAAACGGTATATCCGGGTATTTGGCCCGAAGGCGCACGATTTCATCATTGATGTAACCGGCCTGCACCGGACTGCCACCAGGGCTGTTGATACGCAAGATAACGCCGGCGGTATTTTCGTCCTTGAAGGCATCACGCAGACCGGTCACGATATTGTCCGCGTTGGCTTCCTTGTCTGCCGCAATAACCCCCTGGAGTTCAACCAGTGCGGTGTGGCGTTTGTGCTCAATCGAGTCCAGATTGATGTCCGGTGTATACAGAATCACCAGTGTGACCAGATAGGCAAATGTCAGGAATTTGAAGAAAATGCCCCAACGCCGTGCACGGCGCTGTTCAGCCAGTGAGGAAGTCGCAAGTTTCTGGATAAGATCACGCTGCCATTCGGCAGTTTGTTCCTGTGCCGGACCGGTGTCTTGATTTGATGCCATAGTATTACCTCAGTCTAGGAAGCCAGTGGTTGTTCCTGCTCGATGCAGCCGGGATCAAGCAATTGTTGTTCCGCCAGCCAGTCTACCAGTTCTGTAATATTGTCCAGGCACACTAACGGGTGGTGCCGGAGCAATCGTTCGCGTGCATGCACACCATAATTGACCGCAACGGGGCCAACACCGGCCTCGTTAGCCATCTTCAGATCATATTCGGTGTCCCCGACCATCAAGGCGTGCCGTGCTTCGATGCGGGTTTCCCGTAGAATTTCGTGCAGCATCTGCGGATGCGGTTTGGATTGTGTTTCATCGGAACAGCGGGTGGCAGAAAACAGGTCTTCCAGACCGGTATCCGCCAGTACCTTGTCCAGCCCGGCGCGACCTTTCCCTGTGGCGACGGCCAGCACAAACCCCGCTTCTCTTAACAACGACAGGGTTTCACGACTGCCGGGGAACAAATCCGAGTGTTGTGCCTGGGAAAACCAATAGTGACGGTAGCGTTCCACGAACCGGCGTGTGAAGGCTTTATCCTGCCCCGGGTACAGCGCATCGACTGCCTCCTGCAAGCCGAGGCCGATAATATTGCGGCATTCATCAATGCTGCGGGCTTCCAGAGCCAAATCACCTATCGATGCCTGCAACGCATGCACAATCTGGGTTTCTGAATCCATCAGAGTGCCATCCCAGTCAAACACAATCAGTTGCACAGCTGATGGGGTATTTTTCACTTTTCTGTCCATTTCCTTGTACGTTGGGCCTGTATCGGACCATCACTCCAGTTGCTGAATCAGTTTTCTTAAATCCGCTGTCAACGGTGCACTCACCTCGATTTCACGCTGTCTTTCGGTATCCCGAAAAGCGACAAAATGCGCATGCAGGAACAGGCGTTTCAGCCCGAGTTTGCGCAGATGGTGATTGAATCGGGCGTCCCCGTACTTTGCATCACCCGCCAGGGGGTGTCCTGCATGCGCCGCGTGTACACGAATCTGGTGTGTACGACCGGTTTTAAGCTCGGCCTCCATCAGGCTGGCATCCGCATAACGCTCCAGAAAACGAAAATGCGTCAACGCCGTCTTGCCTTCCGGGTCAACGCGCACAATTCGCTCGCCGCCCTGCATCTGGTTCTTGCGTAGCGGCGCATCGATTTTCCACGGTCCCTGACTCCAGTCACCCTGCACCAGCAGCAGATAGCGCTTTTCGACCGCGCCACGGCGTAATAATTCGTGCAAGGTACGTAACTCACTGCGACGTTTGGCGATCAGCAGGCACCCGGAGGTGTCACGGTCGAGCCGGTGAACCAGTTCCAGGTAAGGCGCCTCGGGCCGCAACGCACGCAGGGCTTCAATCACGCCGTAGCTCAGACCACTGCCCCCGTGTACGGCCATCCCGGAGGGTTTATCCAGCACCAGCAAGCGTTCGTCTTCATAGATGATGCTGTTAGCCAGTATTTCTACCGCACCGGCGGTTGGTACCGGTTGGCGTGTTTCAGCCACCCGAACCGGCGGAATTCGTACCTGATCGCCTGCTTTGAGGCGGTAATTGGCACGGATACGACCACGATTGACGCGCACTTCACCCTTACGCAATAGCCGGTAGATACGGCTTTTCGGAACACCCTTGAGGACACGCAGGAGAAAATTGTCAATGCGCTGTCCGGCCTGCTCGTCGCCGATGTCCATCCACTGTACAGCGGGTTTCTCCACATTCTCCATGCGCGTGCATTCTACCAGTGTCGTCATCAAACTGCTTGTGAATCTACATCAATTTCATGGAATATGAATGACTTGGAATAATGATAAGCGTTTGATATCACGAGGTTGGACTGCTATAGTCAGAGCCGCTCGCACAGCTGGACAGGAATGGAATGTCCCCGGTCTGTCGGCAACTGAACCCTAATTCGTTTCCACCGGACAGTCGCAGTACGCCATGCCCGGGGATCGAGCAGAAGCTTGATGGCTTCTACCATTTTTAACCGACGAACAACTACTGGTTGCTCCTGTGTCGCTAACGATAGCTTTGATTACTGGCCTGCTCGCCGGATCTGTCACCTGGTTGATCAGATCCTCCGGCGCACCTTGTGCTGTGCGCCGTCCAGAGCCGGTTCCGGTGAGAATCACTGCATGTCGCCGCGATATGGTCGAGCGCATGAGAGAAAAATCCAATGAAACGTATGCTTATCAACGCCACGCAGCCCGAAGAGCTGCGTGTGGCTCTGGTGGACGGCCAGAAACTCTTCGATCTCGATATTGAGGTCCCCTCCCGAGGGCAGAAAAAATCCAACGTCTACAAAGGTAAGATAACCCGTATCGAGCCAAGTCTCGAAGCCGCCTTTGTCGATTACGGCGCTGACCGCCACGGTTTCCTGCCGATGAAGGAAGTCGCTCGCCCCTATTTCCGTGAAGGCGCCGGTGAGGGAGGTGGCCGTGTCTCTATCAAGGAGGCACTGCGCGAAGGCCAGGAAATTATCGTCCAGGTCGAGAAGGAAGAACGCGGCAACAAGGGGGCGGCACTGACCACCTTCATCAGTCTTGCCGGCCGTTACCTGGTGCTGATGCCCAACAATCCCCGCGCCGGTGGTGTCTCACGCCGCATCGAAGGCGAAGACCGCAGTATTGTCCGCGACGCCATGGCGCAGCTGGAATACCCGGATACCATGGGGTTAATTGTTCGTACCGCCGGTGTGGGTCGCCAGAGCGAAGAGCTGCAGTGGGATCTGGACTACCTGATTCAACTCTGGGATTCCATTGCCAAGGCCGGCGAGGAACGCCCGTCTCCATTTCTGATCTACCAGGAAAGCAACGTTATCATCCGCGCCCTGCGCGACCACCTGCGTAGCGATATTGGTGAAATTCTTGTCGATGACAAGGAAGTTCATCAGCGTGCCATCGAGTTCATGACCCAGGTCATGCCGCACAACCTGACCAAACTCAAGCTTTATGATGATCCGGTACCCTTGTTCTCCCGCTACCAGATTGAAAGCCAGATCGAGTCGGCCTTCCAGCGTGAAGTCACCCTGCCGGCAGGCGGCGCCATTGTCATCGACCACACCGAGGCGCTGATTTCCATCGATATCAACTCGGCGCGTGCCACCAAGGGCAGCGACATCGAGGAAACGGCACTGAATACCAACCTCGAAGCCGCTGACGAAATAGCCCGCCAGCTACGCCTGCGCGACATGGGTGGCCTGATCGTGATCGACTTCATTGACATGCAGCCGACCAAACACCAGCGCGAAGTGGAAAATCGCCTCCGCGATGCCTTGCGTATCGATCGGGCACGCGTGCAGGTCGGGCGTATCTCACGCTTTGGTCTGCTGGAGATGTCACGACAACGGCTGCGCCCGTCACTGGGTGAATCCAGCCAGATCGTATGCCCGCGCTGTAGCGGTCAGGGCACCGTGCGCGGCGTGGAATCCCTGGCGCTGTCGATCCTTCGCATCATCGAAGAAGATGCCATGAAGGAAAAAACCGGGCGCATCCTGGCACGTGTCCCCGTCGATGTCGGCACTTACCTGCTCAACGAGAAACGCGACGTTCTTTTCAACCTGGAACAGCGGCACAAACTGAGTGTCACGTTGATTCCCAGCCCCAACCTGGAAACGCCGCATTATGAAATCAAGCGCGTACGTGCTGATGAGCTGGATGGCCAGGAAGGTGCCATCAGTCATAAACTGATCCAGGAAGAGCCGGAAACCGATATCACGGCAACACTGCGCGAAAACAAAACACCTGAAGCGGAAAAACCTGCCGTTCAATCGGTGACACCTGCTGCACCAGTACCGGTGCCAACACCTGCCGTACAGCAGCAGCAGCCCGCAGCAACACCGGCAACCGGCCTGATTCGCCGGCTATGGGAAAACCTGTTTGGTAAAACCGTTGAAGTTGAGGAAGAGAAAAAACCGGAACTACCGCGCCGCAACCGATCACGTGGTGGCAACCGTGGGGGACGCAACCGTTCCGGTAACGCGAAACGCAACCAGGGCAATCGTCGCAATGAGGGCGAAAAGCGGGAAGCCTCAGGAAACCAGGGACAGGGCCAAGGTCAGGGTCAGGGTCAGGGACAAAAACCGCGTCGGCGCAACGATAACGCGGCAAAGAAAGAAAACAAGGGTAACCGGGACGCTGCGACAGAAAAAGCAGCCGTTGATGCCGTTGATAAAGCTCCAGCCGAGAAGGTTGAGGCTCAGAAGACCGGTGCCGAGGAAAACAAGGGACAGGGTCAGCAGCGCAGTCGTCGTGGCCGTCGTGGTGGCCGTCGTCGTTCCGGTCA
>CAZVBD010000012.1:28347-30578 GCA_964625255.1 uncultured Thiohalobacter sp.
ACTGCAGCCCCGGCTGAAACACCTAAACCGGTGGTAGCCAAGGCATCGACTGAAACAACACCCAAACCGGCTGTCAAAGCCTCGTCTGAAACACCTAAGCCGGCAGCTACAGCCCCGGCCCCGGCCCAAGTATCGAAGCCTGCGGCTTCAGCACCACCGATTGAAGCACCGAAACCTGCGCCAGCACCAGCACCAGCACCACAGGCTAAAACGGCGCCAGCACCAAAGCCATCGGCTACTCCATCCGGTACTGACAAGCCAGGTGCCGTGGGAGATAAATAACCCCGCTACCCCTTCATCATCGCAAGCGTAGCGCGTCAATTTCCCTGGCATGAAACCAGGCTGTGAGAGATTGCCGCGCTCGCTTTATCCGAACGTTATTCCATACGCTGACGAATATTTTCCAGTAACCCTCTGGCCCCTTCCTCGACCAGGTCGAGTACATGATCGAACCCCTGTGCTCCACCGTAATACGGGTCTGGCACATCACCCGACTGGTCCGTTTCAGAATAATCAAGCAACAGGCAAATGCGCTCCTGAACGTGTGCCGGGCAGATTGCACGCAGGTCTTCTAGATTGTCGTGATCCATCGCCAGTACGTAATCGAATGATTCAAAGTCCTTCTCGCAAACACGTCGCGCCCGCTGCGGGGTAAGATCAATACCACGAACAGCAGCAGCCTGTGTGGCGCGGCGATCCGGCGGCTCACCCACGTGGTAAGCGTGGGTACCTGCAGAATCTATGGTGATGCTTGCTTCGAGACCGGCCTCTTTTACCAGTCTTTCAAACACACCCTGGGCGGTGGGTGATCGGCAGATATTGCCCATGCAGACGAATAATACACATATATTACTCATGGTTAGAGATCTTTCCTGATGTATTTTATTGAACTTGTCGATTATTATCGCGCATTCGCGATGTTCGTTACAATGCACACATGATCGATGATGCACTCAAGCGCAGGTTACGTGCCCTGGTCGGACAACAGGTGGAATATTGCGGCCAGCTGTGCCAGATCATCGAGGTACTGGATTCAGAGCAGGCGCTGGTTGTGCAGTGCATGTCTGCAACCTTGTCTCCCCCGGCGATCCAGGGCAATCAGTTTGGTGAAGCGACACGGCGGGTTCAGGCCTGTCATACCATCAAGTTATACGATGAGAGACGACAGCTCGATGCGGATATCAGTCACTGGCTGGATCAGGCTTCTTCCTGACGCGCCCTGAGCAGGTCTTCGGCAATCATCAGGTCGTCTTCGGTATCAACACCCGGCCCCGGGCGCTGCCCGGCCTCCGCCACATGAATGCGTTCGCCGTACCAGAGCGCTCTTAACTGCTCCAGCTGTTCTGTCTGCTCAAGCGGACAGGGACGCATTTCTGCATAGCGGTTCAGGTAACTGACGCGATAGGCATAAATGCCGATATGACGTAGCGGCATGATACCAATCGGTAACGCCTTGACATTATCCATCAGCAGATCCCGGTCCCAGGGGATAGAGGCACGACTGAAATACAGGGCATAACCGGCTTTGTCTCTGACCACCTTGACCACGTTGGGATCAAAAAACTCACCGGCTGCGACCAGCGGCGTGGCCACTGTGGCTATTGATGCATCGCGATTATCCGCAAGATCGCTGGCCACCTGATCAATCAGGCCTGGCGGCATGAGCGGTTCGTCGCCCTGCACATTAACGACGATGGTGTCATCGGACCAACCCAGTGTGGCGACCACTTCACCCAGCCTGTCGGTACCACTGGCGTGATTACCGGCTGTCATGCATACCTCGGCACCGAAATCCCGCGCTGCGCTTTCAATACGTTCATCGTCGGTCGCGACGACAACCTGGTCAGCGCTGCACTGGCCCGCTGCTTCCCAGACATACTGCAACATCGGTTTGCCAAGCAGCTGCCGCAGTGGCTTGCCGGGCAGGCGCGTTGAGGCATAACGCGCCGGTATTACGACCTTGAAAGACTGGCTCATGGGTTCTCCTCTGTTGTCTCAGGACGCCTGGATTTCTTCTTCTGCCGGGAGTTCGCGGGCTTCTTCTTCGAGCATAACGGGTATGTCGTCACGTATCGGGTAAGCAAGCCGGTCCACCTTGCAGACCAACTCCAGTTTTTTCCTGTCGTAAACCAAGGGTCCCTTGCAGACCGGGCAGGCCAGAATGTCGAGCAGTTTTTTATCCACGATATTTTTTCCGTTTCAGTGTTTCAAGCAACCATTGTCTGAAGTCC
>CAZVBD010000013.1:0-29499 GCA_964625255.1 uncultured Thiohalobacter sp.
AGCTATTGCAGCGATGACGGTCATCTCTATGACCTGATGCCCATCCCGTTCACTGAAGAAGCCGTACACTACGTCGCCGAACGTATTCGTCGTACCCAGGACATTCTCGAACGACGTATTGCGATGGAGAATGTCTCCTACTATGCAGCCCCCGGCAAGCAGATGGAGGAAATCGATTTCATCAATGCGGTGCTTGAAGAGGCTGACTGCGACCTGCTGCTCGATGTTAATAATATCTACGTCAACAGCATCAATCACCGCTATAACGCGGAACAATTCCTGACCGCATTGCCTGCTGAGCGGGTGATGTATTTCCATGTTGCCGGTCATTATGAAGAAGCCGATGACTTGATTGTCGATACCCACGGCGCTGATATTGTCGACCCGGTATGGACCTTGCTCGACAAGGCCTACGCCCACTTCGGCCCGGTGCCGACACTGCTGGAACGGGATTTTAATATCCCGCCACTGCCCGAACTGCTAACCGAGGTGGACCGTATTGTCGCCATGCAACAGCAGTGGTCACAACACGAAAACATTCAAAACAAAACACATGGCTGAGTCCGGCTTTACACAACAGCAGTACGCCTTCGCTGCGCATATTCGTCAGCCCGATCTTCACCCTGCCCCGGAAGGCATAGAAGATCGCCGCATGGCGATCTACCGTGAACTCTTCTACAACAATGTGGAAGGCTTTCTGTCTAACGGGTTCCCGGTATTGCATGAGCTCATGGATGACAAAAGCTGGCATGCCATGGCGCGTGACTTCTTTGCCAACCACCGTTGTCACTCACCCTTATTCATGGAAATTGCACGTGAATTTCTGACCTACCTCGAACAGGAACGTGGTGAACGTGAAGGTGACTTTCCGTTCCTCTACGAACTCGCTCACTATGAGTGGGTTGAGCTGGCGCTGTCGATCGCTGAAACGGAACCCGTACGGATCGATGACCCCGAGGGAAACCTGCTTGAAGGTGTGCCGGTACTGTCAAGCCTGGCCTGGCCGCTGTGTTACCAATACCCGGTGCATCGTATCTCCGGGGATTTCCAGCCGGAGGAACCCGCCGATCAACCGGTGTATCTCATGGTGTATCGCACTGATGACGATGAAGTGGGTTTTATGGAACTCAACACGATCAGCGCGCGTCTGTTCTCACTGCTCCAGGAGGACCGTTCACTGACCGGTCGCCAGGCACTGGAACAGATTGCCACGGAACTGAACCACCCCAAACCGGAAGTTGTCCTTGAGGGAGGCAGGCAGATTCTGTGCGCCTGGCGACAACGCGATATCGTGCTTGGTATTAATGTGCCAAATAGCACAGTGTGAACCGGCACGTTTTTTATCATAGACGGAACCCTGATAAAACAGGATAGTCTGTAGTTGTCTCAACTCACCGCCCGGAGAACCAACATGTATCCGCTCGTTCAGCTTCAGCATCTTCTCGACAAGACCCGTGCCTTTGACTTCCTTGGACCACTTGCGTTGCGGCTGTACCTGGTACCGATCTTCTGGATGGCTGGCACCAAAAAACTGGCGGATATGGACAGCATCATTGCCTGGTTCGGTAACCCGGACTGGGGACTCGGCCTGCCCTTCCCGGAAGTCATGGCCTGGGCTGCGACGCTCACTGAAGTTGGCGGTGCCATTCTGTTACTGGTGGGTTTTGCCGTACGCTGGATTTCGATCCCGTTGATGGTCACCATGGCAGTTGCTGCACTGAATGTACACTGGCCTCACGGCTGGCTGGCGATTGCCGAAGGTAGTGGCCTGTTTGCCACGGAGCGCACCATCGGTGCCATCGAACGGCTGGATCGTGCCAAGGAAATCCTCCAGCAAAACGGCAACTATGAGTGGCTGACAGAAAATGGTAATTTTGTCGTACTCAATAACGGTATTGAATTTGCCGTCACCTATTTCATCATGCTGCTGGTCCTGTTCTTCATTGGCGGTGGACGGTATTTCAGCATGGACTACTGGATTCGCAAAGCCTTTATGCGCTGAGACGCTTAAAAATACCTCGATAATCTCAATGTCACATGGTTGTCCTTATTAAAAGCTGACAGCACAGGACTGCGACGCGTATTCAGGAACCAACGGCTTTCCAGTTCCAGTTTCCAGCGGTCGCCAAGCCGGCGCTCGGCTTCCACCGACAACTGGTAGGCGCGACTATTCCGGTCAACCGCCACGCCGGCCAGCAGCTCGCTGCTCTGGGTATCATTAAGCGCCAGCCGAGCGCCGACAAAAATATCATCGTCCAGTACAATTGGCGGTGCGACAGAGAAATCTTCACTGCGACCATCGCGCGAATATTCCAGCAACAGACCAAGATCGGCTTCGCTGCTTATAATCTGGTACAGCGTGTACTCAAAACCACCGACCCCTGCAAAGAAACTCTCACCGTTTTGCGAACGCCGCAGACCTTCAAATTTCCATAACCAGCTGTTATAGGTGTACTGAATATCCACGCTGACCTGGTCGATGATGTCATAGACCGCGAAAAAACGGGTGACCGCTGCATTGGGAATAAAACGTGGTTCACGCCCGGTACCATGGAACACCGACAGCCCAAAATCCCAGTCACCGATGTAGTGTGAGTAACGCGCGGCCAGATCGACATGTCGCTGTTTCTGGCTATTGCTGTAAAGCGCTTTTCCATCTATGACCAGCGGAAAACGTAACCGTCCGTCCTTGCCGGGAAACGTTCGCTCCCTGAAACCCGGCAATACAAACAACTCCAGCTCACCCCAGTCTCGCTGAAACGCCAGTTTCAGCATGGGTTGGCCGAGCTTGTCTTCACCGTCAATATTTTCGACCTGGTCGGTCTGGTTGATGATATCGACCAGGTGACTGGACTCCGCCACCCCCCAGAACACCCGGTTTACCCCCACGAGCAGTTCCCAGTTGTCAGCGATATGCAACCACCACGCCTCGCGCAGGTCTGCATGTGTACGCCGTTGATCCTGACTGTCCAGATGGGCAAATGGAATCAAGCTGTACTGGTCACGTCTGTCCGCTGTTTCGTAATGAAACTCCGGCTGCCCGATCAGTGCCGCCTGTACACCGTCAAACTGATCGGTATAAGCGGCATCAGAAACAAATGCCGTTGCCTCGACTGCAACATAACCTGAAACTTGTATAGTCCCGGCCTGTACCTGAATTGACAGGCACAGCAACAACAGTATCCATCTGCGCATTTCTCACCTTTTCTCACGTACAAACGATCCAGTCTGATAGCGTGCTGCATTTAACCGACCGTTACATGTCCGCCTCACGGATCCCCCACCAGGCTACTACACCGGCGAGCAGCGCCGTCAGTGCAGCCCCCGCATACATCCATTGTGCCCCAAAACCCGCCCATAGATAACCGGCCGTCAGGCTGCCGATAGCACCGCCCGCACCAAAAATCAGGCTGCTGTACAGGGCCTGACCACGCCCCTGGTGACGACCCACAAACAGGCGATGCACCAGATGTATTGCTACAGCATGATACACGCCGAAACTGGCGGCATGCAGCGTTTGAACAAAAACCATGACCAGGGCCTGTTCGACAAACAGTGCCAGTAACAACCAGCGAACCGCCGTCAGTGCCGTTGCCGCCAGCAACAGACGCCGGGCACCAAAGCGTGGCAACCAGTGATGCATCCGCAGGAATACACCGATCTCCGCCACAACGCCCAGTGCCCACAACTGTCCAATGGACGATTCACTGTAGCCATGATCGGTGAGATACAGGCTGTAGAAAGTGTAATAAGGCCCGTGACTGGCCTGGATCAGGAAACACACCAGCAACAAAGACAACACCGCCGGCCGCTTCAATACCTTAAGGAGCGGCTCATGGTTCAAACTTTGATGCCCGGCTGCACGCTCGGGAACAGCAAGACTACTGAGCCAGATCGCAGTAAACAACAGCACCAGAATCAAAGGCAAGCTACCGGTACCGGTATAATCAAACAACACGCCAAGACTGGATACCGTAATAATAAAACCGATCGATCCCCACAGGCGAATCGTGCTGTAACGGTGTGCTTCATCGCCCAGATGGTTGAGTGTCGTTGCCTCGAACTGCGGCAGTGCGGCATTCCAGAAAAAGCTGAACACCACCATCACCAGTGCCAGCCATGCGTAACCCTGCACGAAAAATACGGCCGAAAAGGAAATGGCTGCCAGCAAGCTGGCTATACGGATTATCGTCATGCGCCGACCGGTATGGTCGGCAATCCAGCCCCAGATATTGGGTGCGACGATCTTGGTTGCCATGATAATCGCAATCAGTTCGCCGATCTGAACCGCGTTGAAACCCTGTGACTTAAGGTACAGTCCCCAATATGGAATCAGCGCGCCAAGCGAGGCAAAGTAGAAAAAGTAAAATCCGGAAAGTCGCCAGTACATGGCGTCAGACAATCAGTACAGCCGGCACCGTCACTCGGGGGCTGCAGGGATAACGGGGGTTGCAGACTGCACGTCTGCATTCTGTGCACGATGGCGCAGGACATGGTCCATCAGCACGATGGCCAGCATGGCTTCTGCAATCGGTGTTGCGCGAATACCGACACAGGGATCGTGACGACCGGTCGTCACCACCTCCACCGGGTTTCCGCCAACATCGACTGTCCGTCCTGGCAGACGCAGGCTCGACGTTGGCTTCAGCGCGATGCTGACCAGAATATCCTGCCCTGACGAGATACCGCCCAGCACACCACCGGCATGATTGCTGAGAAACCCTTGTGGCGTTATCTCGTCGCGGTGTTCTGTACCCTTTTGCGTAACGCTCTCGAAACCGGACCCGATTTCAACGCCCTTGACAGCATTAATGCTGACCATGGCGTGCGCAATGTCCGCATCCAGCCGGTCAAATACCGGTTCGCCAAGGCCGGGAATCATGCCGCTGGCCACCACGTTCACCCGTGCACCGACCGAATCACCTGCCTTGCGCAGGGCATCCATATAGGTTTCCAGTTCCTTTACCCGCTCGGGGTCAGGACTGAAAAACGGGTTCTGGTTAACGGCATCCCAGTCTTTCAGTTCCAGCAAAATTGGTCCGAGCTGGGCAAGATAACCGCGGATTTCAATCCCGAAGGATTCCCTGAGGTATTTTTTTGCAATCGCACCGGCAGCAACCCGTATGGCTGTTTCACGCGCTGACGAACGACCGCCTCCCCGGTAGTCACGAACGCCAAACTTTTGCTGGTAGGTATAGTCCGCATGGCCCGGGCGGAAACGGTCCATGATTTTTGAATAATCCCCGGAACGCTGATCGGTATTGTGGATGATCAGGCCAATGGGGGCACCGGTGGTTTTGCCCTCGAACACACCGGACAGAATCTGCACTTCGTCGGCCTCGCGGCGCTGTGTCGTATGCCGGGATTTACCCGGTTTGCGGCGGTCCAGATCGGTTTGCAGGTCGGCTTCCGAAAGCGCCATGCCGGGCGGACAGCCGTCCACCACACAGCCAATGGCCAGCCCGTGACTTTCGCCAAAGCTCGTAACGGTAAAGAGTTTTCCGATGCTGTTTCCCGACATGGGGGGCTATTGTACAGGACTTTAGGCGCAGGGGAATTGTATACGGGAAAGCCCGGAACCCGCATGGTTAAAGGCCCCGGACGATACGCCGTTAACATTTCCGTAACAGTCCACCAATCCGACCAGACAAGGGGAAGACAGTGAGCCACCGGGCAAACGCCATCGGTACCTATCTAGGCAAACCGATTTTTGAATCTATTGAACTACAGGACGAGCCCTATGTGTTCGACCGCATTGCACAGTATGAAGATGACGAATTCCCGCTCGACCGTCTGAGCGAAAATGAAGTTCTGGTAGAACCTGGCCTGATCTACCGCCACAAGGATTGATACCCGACTGCCAGGGATGGCAGCAGGCCCGCACTAGATCAACTTTGAAAAACGCCCTTCCTGATCAGCCCGGTACCGATCAAACACCTTGCAGATATTACGGATTAACAGACTGCCCCGCTGGTTGACATTGATGCGTTGCCCGTCAATCTCCAGCAACCCGTCTGCCTGCATGTGTTGCAGCTTTTCAAGTTCAGGCTGAAAATAATCATTGAAGTGGATCGCAAACTCACGTTCCACCTGCTGCATATTCAGGTCACCGTGACAAATCAGCTGCTGGATAATCTCTGCACGCAGGCGATCATCGTCATCAATCGCCACACCGCGTGCGATTGGCAGACGTGCTTCATCAAGGTCGCGGTAATAATCGTCCACACCAGTGTGATTCTGGGTATACCCGCCGGGCATTGAACTGATGGCGCTCACCCCCATGGCGATAAGATCTGATTCCGCATGCGTTGAATAGCCCTGGAAGTTACGGTGCAGACTTCCGCTGAGCTGTGCCTGTGCCAGTTCGTCATCCTGAAGAGCGAAGTGATCCATACCAATGTACTGATAACCCGCTGACGTCAATCGTTCAATGGTCAGCGCCAGGATGGCCAGCTTCTCATCGGCATCCGGCAGGTCTTCACTGTCAATACGGCGTTGTGGCTTGAAGCGTTCCGGCAGATGCGCATAGTTAAATACGGACAAGCGTTCAGGACGTGCGGCAATCACGGCATCCAGCGTGGTAGAAAAACTGTCCGCCGTCTGCAGTGGCAAGCCGTACATTAAATCCATGTTGGTAGAGCGAAAGCCAAGTCGGCGGGCCTCGTCGAGTACCGCCAGTGTCTCATCCAGTGGCTGTATCCGGTGTACCGCTTTCTGTACGGCTGGATTAATATCCTGTACCCCGAGGCTGAGCCGATTAAAACCCAGCTCCCGCAGCGTACTGAGCGTGTCCTTGCGCAGTTCACGTGGATCGATTTCGATGGAATATTCACCACTATCATCTTCAAGGAGATGAAAGTTTTCACGCAGCACTCTCATCAGTTCACAAAGTTCTTCCTCGCTGAGAAAGGTGGGTGTGCCGCCCCCGAAATGCAGCTGTTCAACGACACGATCCGGGTTAACCAGCGACGCCTGGAGGCGAATTTCCCGGTACAGATAATCGAGGTAATCGCGTGCACGGCTACGATCCGCCGTGACTATCTTGTTGCAGGCACAGTAATAACAAACGTGCGCACAAAACGGGATATGCACGTAAAGCGATAGAGGCCGGCCACTTTCGTTACTGGCACGCACCCAGCGCGCATGGTCAGTAGCACCCACGGATGAACCAAATTCCATGGCTGTTGGATAGGAGGTATAACGCGGGCCACTGCCTGCGTAACGCCGAATCAGATCAGCGTCGAAATCGACCGTTTGTTGCATGTAGTTCTCCGCAAGATTGCCCGGCAGTATAGGCGGCAAGCCCCCCAGTCGCTTTGACGCAAGTCAAGATGACTGCCCCGGATCAAACTCAATCTATATCCAGTCCGTTTCTGTGGGTTTCATTGATTTTCAGCAATAACCGTTTGAACGGCAGGATGCGCTCATCCTGTTTCGCCACAACGTTTACGAAGCGCAGGTCTTCCTTGCCAAACAGGTAGCTGCCATCTGCCATGGACGCCCGCAGGGCGCGCACATCGCGTTCCAGTTCTTCGAGGAACTCGGTCGCCGCACCCAGGGAATCCATATCGTATTCCGCTGCCGCACGCAAATCCTCAATTTCAAACAGGGCCTGATCGACCAGTTCAACGTACGCTTCTGCTGTTTTGGGTCTTCCCAGCATGGATTGCTCTCCGCTCTTAATGATTCAATGCAGTTCGAAAGGTTTCCTGGTATTCCTGTGCCTGGGTCGCATCGAGCAGGAATACGCCGTGGCCGCCGCGCTCAAAGTCCAGCCAGATAAAGGGGACCTCGGGGAAACATTCCACCAGTACGTCCTGACTGTTGCCGACCTCGACCACCAGTATTCCGTCTTCGGTCAGCCAATCGGCCGCCTGTGCCAGCAGGCGCACTACGATGGCCAGTCCGGCCTGGTCGGCACGCAAGCCAATAACTGGCTCGTGGTGGTATTCCTCGGGTAGCGTCTGCATCTCTTCATCAGAGACATAGGGTGGATTGCTGATAATCAATGAGTAGCGAGCCGGTTCCAGTGCATCGAACAGGTCGGACTCAATCAGGCTGACCCAATCGTCCAGGTCATGACGCTCGACATTTCTTTTCGCAACCACGAGCGCCTCCCGGGAAATATCCACAATATCCACATCGGCATTATCAAAATGCACCGCACAGGCAATACCGATACAACCACTGCCCGTGCATAAGTCCAGTACCCGTTCAACATTGTCCGGTTCCAGCCAGGGTGTAAAGCCTCGCTCGATCCATTCCGCCATCGGGGAGCGCGGCACCAGCACCCGCTCATCGACATAAAACGGCAGGCCGGCAAACCAGGCTTCACCGGTCAGGTAGGCGGCAGGCTTGCGCGTTTCCACGCGCCTGTTTAATAACCTCAGCGCAGCCTCGCGCTCTTCCTCCGTCACGCGTGCAGCCAGGTAATGCTCGGGAAAGTCGACCGGCAGATGCAACGCATGGCTGACCAGCACCCGCGCTTCATCGAAGGCATTGTCGGTCCCATGACCGAATACCAGCCCGTTTTCGTGGAAACGGCTCACCCCCCAGCGCACCAGATCACGAACGGTTTGTAACACTGCCAGATCGGCCATAAAAAAATGATTCCTGTCGTCGGGGCTGTATCGGTGGAATAATACCCGCCCATGTTAAATTCAACGCTAAATTCAACTGTCGTGAGACGCATTATACCGGTACTGGCGGCGCTGTGGTTACTGGCATCGTGCAGCCCGCCCGAGCCACCACAGCTGACGGGGGCAACACTGTTGCCTCAGGGCCACACACTGACACCCTTCACGCTGATTGACGACCACAACAAGCCCTTTACACAGGACTCACTGCGCGGCCAGTGGAGTTTCGCCTTTTTTGGTTACACACACTGCCCGGATGTCTGCCCTACTGCACTGGGCGCGCTGAAACGGGTTGAGGGGCTCCTGGAGGCCGATGGCGTAACACCGCTGCCACGGGTCCTGTTTATCAGCGTGGACCCTTCACGCGACACACCGGAGACACTGGCCAGCTATGTCGCCTACTTTCACCCGGCCTTTGTCGGCGTGACCGGTGAGGACAAGGAACTCAAGGGACTGACACAACAGCTGGGCATACGCTACGGACGCTCGGCGAGTGGCAATGACAAGGATTACGAGGTCGAGCACAGCGCCGCCATTATTCTGTTTAACCCGGAAGGTCACTACCAGGCCGTGTTCGGCATGCCCCACGACCCCGATAAAATGGCTGCTGACTTTATGGCTATTCGACACTGGTATGAGGCAAACCAATGACAGGCAGCATTCATTCTGCCCACGGCAGAGGAAAACGTGCCCCGGGGCGCTGGATACTGACAGCCTGTTTGTCTTTGTGGATGGGGGTGGCCGGTGCTGCCGACAACCTGGAGATCAGTAACGCCTGGATTCGCGAAGCACCTCCCGGTGCCCCGACGCTGGCAGGCTACCTGTGTCTCAGCAATACCTCCGACACACCGGTAACACTGATTGGTGTGGACAGCCCGGCATTTGACCATGTCATGATGCATCTCACTAAAACCGTCGATGGGCTGGCGCGCATGATCCACCAGGACAAGGTTGTTATCGCAGCGGGGACACGTGTCTGTTTTGAACCCGGTGGCCTGCACCTGATGATTTCTGCACCTGGACGCCGTCTGGTTGCCGGCGACCAGGTTAAACTGAGCCTGCGCTTTGCGAACGGCTCGCACCTGCACATACAGGCACCTGTCAAGGCCCCCTGATACACATGTCACCAGAACGTACCGCCAGCTGGCAGGACTACCTCAAGTCACTCCCCCTGTACCTGCTGCCCCATCACGCGATTTCCCGGCTGACACTGCGCCTGACGCGCATCCGCACGCGCTGGTTCAAAAATGCCTTTATCCGCTGGTTTGCTGAACACTACGAGGTAAACCGGGAAGAAGCCCTGTACCAGCAGGAGGAGGATTTTGAGCATTTCAATGCCTTCTTCACCCGCCAGCTTGCACCCGGCACACGCCCCATCGAAGGCGATGAATGCACGGTGGTCAGTCCGGCAGATGGTCACATCAGCCAGATCGGTGACATCAATGACGACAGGCTGTTCCAGGCCAAGGGCCACCTTTTCAGCATAAGCGAATTGCTGGGTGGTGATGCCGAGGCAGCCGGTCTGTTCCGTAACGGCAGTTTCATGACCGTTTACCTGTCGCCCCGTGACTACCATCGCTTGCATATGCCATTGACCGGCAAGCTGCAAAAAACCCTGTATGTGCCCGGTCGCCTGTTCAGTGTCGCCCCACACACCACGCGTGTGGTACCACGACTGTTTGCCCGCAATGAGCGCCTCGTGGCCATTTTCGACACCTGCGCAGGACCCATGGCCATGGTGCTGGTCGGCGCTATCAACGTAGCCGCCATTGAAACGGTGTGGTCGGGGCTGGTCACACCCCCCCATCGCCGGGAGGTTGAAACCTGCGAATTCACCGATGCTGATATCGTCCTGGAACGCGGCGCTGAAATGGGGCGCTTCAATATGGGGTCGACCGTCATTGTGCTATTCGGGGAAGCCGCCGTACGCTGGCAGACCATGCTCATCGCCGAGGCACCGCTGCGCATGGGAGAAGCCATCGGTTCACAGCCCGGCAACAACCCGGTACAATCGCCTGCCGTTTGACGTCGGAAAGCTGAACCCTATGATGCACCCCATGCTCAATATCGCGGTCAACGCCGCACGCAACGCTGGCGACATCATCGTCAAGCACCTGAATCACCTTGACCGGCTGACTGTCACCAGCAAAGATCGCAACGATTTCGTTTCCGAAGTGGACCGGCAGGCGGAAGACGAGATCATTGCCGTTATCCGCAAGGCCTTCCCCGACCACGGCATACTGGCAGAAGAAAGTGGCCAGCATCAGGGCAAGGATGAATACCAGTGGATTATCGATCCGCTTGATGGCACCACCAATTTCTTACACAGTTTCCCCCAGTTTGCCGTGTCCATCGCACTTCAGCACAAAGGAAAACTCGAACAGGCGGTTATCTATGATCCGATGCGCCAGGAACTGTTCACCGCAAGCCGCGGTGGCGGTGCCTTTCTGGACAATCGACGCATCCGCGTGACCCAGCAGAAAGGCCTGGAGGCTGCCCTGCTCGGCACCGGTTTCCCCTACAAGGACATGCAACACCTCGACGCTTATCTCGACATGTTTCGCGCCATGATCACCGATGTCGCCGGCATTCGCCGCCCGGGTTCGGCGGCACTGGATCTGGCCTATGTCGCTGCCGGACGCTTCGATGGCTTCTGGGAAATCGGGCTGAAACCCTGGGATATCGCGGCCGGCATCCTGCTGGTTCACGAGGCCGGAGGTCTGGTTGGCGACCTGAGCGGCGGTCATTCCCATCTGGAAACCGGCAATATAGTCGCTGCAGCGCCCAAGCTGTTTCCTGCCATGTTACGGGCAATACGCCCGCATTTAACCGATGCACTAAAAGGTTAACCCGGTCACAAAACGCAGTCAGACGACCACCCTGACCACTCAAGAACCCCCCTCCTTCGCCGCTACATTTTTCAGTGGCAACAGCGTCATCGTCTGCCTGAAAACACAACAAGACTGTACAACAGGACACACTCTTCCCGCATGATGAAGTTTAGCGACAAGGCTTTAAAACTAATTGGGCGAAAACTGTTGAGCAGCATGGAAGCATCATCGGACCAGGACAGCTCAATACCTGCCTCCGGCAATAGCCGGGCGGTACATGAACGTGCCCGAAGTTTCACGCTGAGAGCAAAACGAGACCAGAAAAAAGCGCGTGTTCTCGCCTTCCGAAGCAACGGCGGGGACGACTGAACCACGCACCTGAAAAGCGCAAAACATGCCTTTACCACCCGTCCGGATGTGTGATATACACGTGAATGTATATTTTAGCCGTAACGGAATGCGCGTATGAAGCGAGTTGTACTGACTCTGTTGATCCCCCCCCTTGCCGCCTGCCGGTTTGGCTGCGCCAGCTGTTGTGCAGCACCCATTGGTGTATTCTGGGTAACCAGTATCATCAGTATTGTCTACGGACTGCTGGGTGGCCCGACCAACCTGATGGGGCCTAGCGTCAATACCGTTTTACTGGGTATAGGCCTGTGGGGAATTGCATCGGTCTGGACAGCTATCACCATTCGTGGTGTTGACGATGAGAAATGTGAACGCCGCAATCGCAGCAGAAATCGCGACGCTATGCCAGGCAACGATGAAAGCGACCCGTTCGATGAGGTACGCAAGGCTCGCTAGGCAGCAAACCGGTGTGACACTCAGGGCTGGTCGTCTGCCTCCGCACCTTCTTTCGCGACCGGCATCAGGTCAGACTTGCTGATACCCAGCGCCAGTGCCGTTGCTCCGGCAACAAAAATCGATGAATAGGTACCGATGAACACACCGACGATCAGCGCCAGTGCGAAGGCATGAATAATTTTTCCGCCAATGAAGAACAACGCCAACAACACCAGCAGAGTAGTTATTGACGTCATCAAGGTTCGTGAAAGGGTCTGGTTAATCGACGCATTCATAATGCTCACCGGTGTTCCCTTGCGCATACGACGGAAATTTTCGCGAATACGGTCAAACACCACGATAGTGTCATTCAGCGAATAACCAATCACGGCCAGCAGGGCGGCCAGTACGGTCAGATCAAACTCCACCTGGGCCAGCGAGAATACGCCGAGGGTAATGATCACATCATGTATCAGTGCCACGACGGCACCCAGTGAAAAGCGGTACTCGAAACGTAATGTAACGTATATCAGGATACCGATCAGCGCGTACAGCATAGCCAGCCCACCCTGCTCGGTCAGCTCCTCACCCACCTGTGGACCGACAAACTCCACGCGACGTTTCTCTACGGCGTTATCCGCCGCCATCAGGGCTGACAATACCTCATCACTCAGCTCGGCACGATCACGTCCTTCCTGTGGTGCAATACGAATCAGTACGTCGCGTGACGTGCCGAAGTGCTGTACCTGCGCATCGGGGTAGCTCGCATCGGCGAGCACCTGGCGCAGTTCGCCCAGATCAGCTGTTTCCGGGTAGGCCACCTCGATAATCGTACCGCCGGTGAAATCGATACCGAAGTTCAGCCCACGTGTGACCAGTGAACCAAACGCAATCAGAATCAACAGTGTTGAAAACACCAGGGCATGCTTGCGCTTGCCCATAAAATCAATCTGCGTCGCCTTACCGAGAATTCGCATGATTCTTCCCTTTAAGAAATCAGATGGGCAGTCGCTGCAGGCGACGGCCACCGTATGCCAGGTTAATAACTGCACGCGTACCCATGATGGCGGTAAACATGGAGGTCAGGATACCGATGGACAGTGTCACGGCAAAACCCTTGACCGGGCCGCTACCAAAACTGAATAGCACAACAGCGGCAATCAGTGTGGTTACGTTGGCGTCAGCAATAGTGGAAAAAGCTTTTGCATAACCGGCATGAATACTCGCCTGAGGGGTATTGCCATTACGCAGTTCCTCTCGAATACGTTCGAAAATAAGCACGTTGGCATCTACCGCCATGCCCACCGTCAGCACAATACCGGCAATACCCGGCATGGTCAGTGTGGCCTGCAACATCGACAGAACGGCCACAATGAGCACGAGGTTCATCGCCAGTGCCAGGTCAGCCACCAGGCCGAATACCTTGTAGTACAGCGCCATGAAGACCAGCACCAGGATAAAGCCGATGACCACCGACTCAAAACCCTGTTCGATATTGTCCGCACCCAGGCTTGGGCCAATGGTGCGTTCCTCGATAATACGGATGGGTGCCGCCAGCGCACCGGAACGCAGCAGCAACGCCAGTTCATGAGCTTCCTGCGGACTGTCCAGGCCGGTGGTCTGGAATCGTTTGCCAAAGACGCCACGAATAGTGGCAACGCTGATAATTTCCTCGACCTTGCGATTGCTTACCACCTTTTTGCCATCGACCATGCGTATGACAGACTTGTTCTCGATGAACACGACCGCCATCGGTTTGCCGACACTTTCCTTGGTGAAGTCCAGCATCTTGCGGGCACCCTTGCCGTCCAGTGTTACCGTCACCTGCGGCTGGCCACCCTGGCTGTCAAAACCGGAACGCGCGTTGATGATCTGGTCACCGGTCGCAATCACGCGACTCTTCAACAGGTAGTAACGCCCGTCGCGATCCTTGTACAGTTTCGACCCGGCCGGCACCTTGCCATTGACGGCATCATCGACATCGTGCTCGGTATCAACGGCTCGATATTCCAGCGTGGCGGTAGCACCGATAATTCGTTTGGCGGCAACCGTATCCTGAACACCGGGCAACTGAACCACGACCCGCCGGTCACCCTGTTGCTGAATAACCGGCTCGGCCACACCCAGTTCATTGACGCGATTACGCAAGGTTGTGATGTTCTGTTGCAGCGCAAGCTTGCGAATTTCACGAAGTTCTTTTTCGCTGACCTTTACCTCAAGCTCAAAGGTCTTGCCTTTGTTGATGTCTTTCAGTTCGAGGTCTGTATATTCACCGTGAATCAGTTCACGGCCTTTCTCCCGGTCAGCAGCATTACGAAACTTCACCAGCAACTTGTCACTCTGTGAGCGGATGCTGAGGTAACGTACCTTGCCCTTGCGCAGTATCGTACGCAGATCAGAGGCGTAACGATCCAGTGCCTTCTGCAATGCAGCATCCATATCCACTTCCATCAGGAAGTGCACACCACCACGCAGATCCAGACCAAGGTACATGGGCTGGGCGTTGATCGACTGCAACCAGTGCGGCGTGGCAGGCGCCAGATTGAGTGCCACAGCGTACTTCACACCCAGTACATCCTTGATCAGATCAGCGGCCGCCAACTGGTCTTCGGTATTATCAAAGCGCACCAGCAGGCGTTGGCTACCTACCTCGACCTCCTTGACCGGAATTTTTTTCTCTGACAGACGGGCTTCGATCTGGCTCTGTACGGCCGCATTAATATTACCACCACGCAGGGCGGACACCTGCACGGCAGGATCAGCCCCGTACAGGTTCGGCAAGGCGTACAGGAAACCAACGATCATCGCGACGACGAGCAGCAAATATTTCCAGGCCGGGTATTGATTCATGACGGGAACAAACCTTGTTTTTTGGTTGGTATCAGGATGCCTTGGCCGTGCCCTTGGGCATCAACGTGGCAATGGCCTGGCGTTGCACCTTGACCTCAACGTTATCGGCAATCTTCAGCGTGATGAAATTTTCGTCCACCTGGGTAATGCGCCCGAGTAAACCACCATTGGTGACCACTTCATCACCCTTGCCCAGCGCCTGGATCATGGCCTTTTGCTCCTTGGCGCGTTTGCTCTGGGGACGAATCAGCAGGAAGTAAAACACCACGAAGATCAGTAGCAGGGGTAAAAACTGCATGATCGGATCGGGCTGGGCCGAGTCGGCGGCGGCCAGTGCATCGCTGATGAAGAAACTCATAGTTTATTCCTGTGTCCTGTTTAATTTGGGGTCTGGCAAATTCAAGCGCGCTATTATGGCACAGGCGGGGCGGATTGGCCTCTTTTCGCGTAAAAATCCGCCACAAAAGCCTCCAGCCGCCCGGCCTCGATCGCACCACGCAAACCTGCCATCAGGTGCTGATAGTAATACAGATTATGCACCGTATTGAGATGTGACCCCAGAATCTCGTTGCACTTGTCCAGGTGATAGAGATAGGCGCGACTGTAGTGCTGGCAGGTGTAGCAGGCACAGGTCGAATCCAGCGGCCCGGTATCTTCACGAAATTTTGCATTACGCAGCCGCAACGTGCCTTCTGACGTAAACAGGTAGCTATTTCGTGCATTGCGGGTCGGCATCACGCAGTCAAACATGTCGATACCGCGCCGGACAGCCTCGACGATATCTTCCGGCGTACCCACCCCCATCAGGTAGCGCGGCGCATCAGCCGGCAGCGCCGGGTCCAGCGTATCGAGTACCTGAATCCGCTCTGCGTGTGGCTCTCCCACCGACAGACCACCGATGGCATAACCGTTAAAACCGATATCCGTCAGCCCCCGCAGCGACTCCAGCCGCAGTGCCGGGTACATGCCACCCTGCACAATCCCGAATAATGCGGCGGTCGAGTCGCCGTGTGCCTCGCGGCTGCGTTGCGCCCAGCGCAATGACAACTGCATCGAGTCATTCGCTTGCTCGAGGCTGGCAGGATAGGGTGTACATTCATCGAAAATCATCACAATATCGGCGCCCAGCGCTCGCTGAACAGCCATGGAAGCTTCCGGCCCCAGGAATACCTCGTCACCGTTGACCGGTGAACGGAACGTGACACCCTGCTCGGTAATCTTGCGCATATCCCCGAGACTGAAGACCTGGAATCCGCCGGAGTCGGTCAGAATCGGCCCCTGCCAGTTCATAAAATCGTGCAGATCGCCGTGGGCGCGGATGATATCGGTACCCGGCCGCAGCATGAGATGAAAGGTGTTACCCAGCAGAATCTGCGCACCACCCTCGGCAACCTGCTCCGGCCGCATGCCCTTGACGGTGCCATAGGTGCCCACGGGCATAAATGCCGGGGTGTCCACCACACCGCGCTCAAACGTGAGGCGTCCGCGACGGGCACGGCCGTCCTTATTGATCAGTTCGTAGTGCATAAGCGTAAAAACATGGCATCACCATAGCTGAAAAACCGGTAGTTCTGTTCAACGGCATGGCGGTAAGCCGCCATGACTGGCTCGAAGCCTGAAAAGGCGCACACCAGCATCAGCAATGTCGATTCCGGTAAGTGGAAATTGGTCAGCATCGCATCAACGACACTGAAGCGGTAGCCGGGCGTGATGAACAAACGGGTATCACCGTGAAAAGGTTTGAGCACACCGGCCTGCACCGCGCTCTCCAGGCTGCGCACCACGGTGGTCCCGACAGCCACCACCCGGCCTCCACGCGCGCGCGTCTGTTCAATGGCTTCACACACAGCGGCATCAACTGTGACCTGTTCGGCATGCATAATATGCTCATCAAGGCGCGCTACCCGCACCGGCTGGAAGGTGCCGGCACCCACGTGCAATGTCACATAAGCGGTGCGAATGTTACGCGCTGCCAGTGCATCCAGCAGTGTCTGGTCGAAGTGCAGGCCGGCCGTGGGCGCGGCAACCGCACCGGGATGCCGGGCGTAAAGTGTCTGGTAATCATCACGATCCACCTGCTCGTCAGCGCGTTCAATGTACGGTGGCAGGGGTACATGTCCCCAGCGTTCGAGCAAATCCAGCAACGGAATGTCACCGGCGAAGGTCAGGCTGAATAATTCGCCTTCGCGGCTGGTAATCTCGACCTCCAGTGCGCCATCCGCCAGCAGCAGCCGGCTGCCCGCCTTCGGCGATTTGCTGGATCGCACATGTGCCAGCGCCCGTCGATCATCCAGTACCCGTTCAATCAGAACCTCAACCTTGCCGCCACTGGCCTTGCGCCCGTACAGGCGTGCGGGAATCACCCGGGTATTGTTGAGCACCAGCAAATCATCGGCGTGGAGTAACTGCGGGAAATCCGCCATGGTGCTATCCCGAATTCCCCCATCCAGGGCAAGATCCAGCAAACGGCTGCTGTGCCGCGGCCGTGCCGGATGGTTGGCAATGCGCTCTGGCGGAAGATTGTAGTGAAAGTCCCGGGTTTTCATGGCGCGGCATGTTACCACAGCGTTCGCTTGCGGCAGGCGCAGGAATCCTTATACTGGCGCGCCTGTGCCGGGGTGGCGGAACTGGTAGACGCGCCGGATTCAAAATCCGGTTCTGGCAACAGAGTGTGGGTTCGATTCCCACCCTCGGCACCACCTTCACATTCTCATGGAGACAGTATGTCCGGAACCCGTTTTGCCCTTGAAGTCCAACCCACGCTTCCGGAAAAACTGGCGCGCTTGAGCGAGTTGGCCAATGATCTGCTGTACAGCTGGGATCGCAGTGTACGCTCACTGTTTTTTCGTCTTGATCATGCCCTTTGGGACAGCTCGGGGCACAACCCGAAAGTTTTCCTGCGGCGGGTTTCCCAGCAGCGGCTCAACGAAGCCGCCGAAGACCGTATCTATGTCGAGGCCTACAATCGCGTACTGTCGACCTATGATACCTACCTGGGTGAACGTCAGCGCAAAAGCATCGATGAGCACCTGAACCCGAAAAAAGACCTGGTCGCCTATTTCTGTGCCGAATTCGGTCTGCATGAAAGCCTGCCTATCTACTCCGGTGGACTCGGCATCCTCGCCGGCGATCACTGCAAGGCTGCCAGTGATCTCGGTATCCCGTTTGTTGCCGTCGGCCTGCTGTACCGACAGGGCTACTTTATCCAGACCATCGACGAACACGGCAACCAGGTTGCACACTACAAAACCACCGAGTTTGACCAGCTACCACTGACACCGGCCTGCAACGAAAGTGGTGAAGAGTTACACGTTGTGGTTGATTTCCCGGGCCGCCCGGTACAGCTGAAACTCTGGCAGGCACGCGTCGGCCACATTAAACTGTACCTGCTCGACAGCGACCTGCCGGCCAACAGTGACGCTGACCGCGCCATTACCTATCAGCTGTATGGCGGCGATATCAACACCCGTATTCAGCAGGAAATTGTGCTCGGAATCGGTGGCGTACGCGCCTTGCGGGCGCTTGGGCTGGAGCCAACGGCATGGCACATCAATGAAGGTCATGCCGCCTTCCAGATCCTGGAACGTTGCCGTGAACTGGTCGGTGCCGGACTGGACTTTGCCAGTGCCATCGAACAGGTTGCAGCGGGTACCGTTTTCACTACCCATACGCCGGTACCGGCCGGTCACGATATTTTTGATCACAGCCTGATCTCCAGTTACTTCGGTGATTATGTCGAGCAGCTTGGCCTGTCCATGGAAGCATTCCTGAACCTCGGCACCAGCCCCTCCAACCAGGGTGGCTTTAACCAGACGGTGCTGGCATTACACGGTTCGCGCTTCCATAACGGCGTCAGCAAAATTCACGGTGAAGTCGCATCACAGATGGAAGGTTACGTCTGGCCGCAAATCCCTTACCGTGAAAACCCGATGCGTCATGTCACCAATGGTGTACACGTACAGACCTTTCTTGCCTACGAATGGAGCAATCTGTATGACATGCGCTTCGGCATGGAGTGGCGTAACGAACTGCTGAACGAAGACTACTGGGAACGCATCGAGGAGATTCCTGACCACAGCTTCTGGAGTCTGCGACAATCACTGAAATCCGAGCTGCTCAACCAGGTACGCCGGCGTGTGGTATTACAGTGCCGTCGCAACCGTTGTGGTGAAGCGCATATCGACCGCGCCACCCGATTGCTCAGTCCGCATGAGTCCGACATTCTTACGATTGGTTTTGCACGTCGTTTCGCCACCTACAAGCGCGCCACCCTGTTGTTTTCCGATCCTGAGCGACTGGCACGTTTGCTCAATGATCCCAAGCGCCCGATGTTGCTTATCTTCGCCGGCAAGGCACACCCCAGTGACCTGCCTGGCCAGCAATTGATACAGGTTATTCATGAGTTCTCCCGGCGACCGGAGTTCATCGGCAAGATACTGCTGCTGGAAGGCTACGACCTGTCACTGGCACGCCGACTGGTGTCCGGTGTCGATGTGTGGCTGAACACACCGGAATACCCGATGGAAGCCAGCGGCACCTCCGGACAGAAAGCCGGTCTCAATGGCGTAATTAATCTGAGCGTACTGGATGGCTGGTGGGGCGAAGGCTACAACGGCGAGAACGGATGGGCCATCACCTCCCATGACAAGCACTATGATGCCGCTTTCCGCAACCAGGAAGAAGCCAACGAGTTGCTGGATATCCTGGAACACCAGGTCATCCCGCTTTACTACGATCGTAACGGCCACGGATTCTCGGAAGGCTGGGTGCGCATGTCCAAGCACTCCATGAAATCCGCCCTGCCCCAGTTCAATTCACAACGCATGGTGATGGATTATATCAAGGGGTTCTACGGGCCGGCGGCTGAACAGGGCCGCAAGCTGGCAAAGAATCGCTCACGTGGTGCAAAAGAACTCGCTAGCTGGAAAAACAGGGTCTATCAGTTGTGGTCATCCGTATCCCTGCGCCGCATCGATCATTCGCCACAAGCCGTCAAGGCCGGAGAACATTTTCTGATCGAAGTTGCCGCGCAGCTTGGTGAACTCACACCGGATGATGTACGGCTGGAATGCCTGATTGGCAAGGAAGATGAACATCAGGAGTTTATCGCAACCGAGTACTTTGGCTTTACTGCGGATGGACAGCTGGATACCGGGGAAACCCGCTTTGTGCTGGATCTTGATCCACCATTGCCCGGCCTGCAACACTTCCAGATCCGGATTTATCCGTGTCACCCGCTACTGAGCCATCGCTTTGAAACGGGTTGCATGATCTGGGTGTAGGCCGAACGGACGGGTGGGTCAGGACGCCGGGCCGGGGGTTTCCCTGACCTTTCTGAGTGCTTCATCGTTTTGACAGAACCCGGACTGGTCACCCACCCCTTCATCCAGCAATTTGTCACACTGTTCGGTGTGGGTACATTCGGCACAGTGTTTCATCTGGTCCCGAATACTCAGTACCGGTTGAGTATGCAAATAGGTGTTCTGGTCAATACGGTGTACACCCAGCATCCTGGCCAGACGCAATCTCGACAGCTGCCCTGCCATACCTTGCCGATAACGCTTGCCATCTTTCAGGTTACGGACAATAGCCACTACCAGAAGTATGATGAAAATGGCTGATAGCACCGCGAAAAGTGAGGCAATTACAACAGAAACAGAGTTCATTTTACCCGGCCGGTGGCTTCTCTTGAACACAGATATCGGCATCCAAACAGAATTCCTCATCATCCACCTTGATCTTTATCAAGCAATAATGGAACAGACGGGGAGACCCCGGGACCCGCTATCACCCCGCAGACAGTGAAAAGTAGAATGTCGCGCCCTTGTCCAGCGCAGCATCAGCCCATATTTTTCCACCATGCCGGGTGATGATGCGCTCCACTGTCGCAAGACCGACACCGGTTCCCTCGAAATCACTGCCGTGCAACCGTTGAAAAACACCAAATAGCTTATCGGCATATTTCATATCAAACCCTGCGCCGTTGTCTCTGACAAAAAACACTGTCCGGGTATCCTGTGCTTCGCAATCAACAACGATATGTGGATTCACCTGTTTGGATGAATATTTCCAGGCATTACCGATCAGGTTTTCCAGCGCAATTCGTAACAAGTGCGCATCCCCCTTGACATGAAGATTTTCAGCGATAGTAAATTCAACATGCACATCCGGCTCCTGTTCCTCCATCGCCTCCTTGATTTCCCTGGCCAGGGTAGAAAGATCCACATCATCATAACTGATGTCATAACGGCTGATGCGGGAGAGCATTAACAGATCATCAATAAGGTTACCCATACGCTGTGCCGCCGTCCTGATGCGCTCCAGGTGGCGCCTGGACGCATCATTTAGCGAGCCCTGACTATCTTCAATCAATGCGACCGAAAACCCGTCAATCGATCGTAATGGCGCGCGCAAGTCATGGGAAACAGAGTATGAGAAGGCCTCCAGTTCCTTGTTGGCCTGCACCAGCTCGGTGGTCCGCTCAGCAACACGCTGCTCAAGTTCACTGTTAAGTTTTTGTACTTCACGGGTCCGGGCTTCCAGAGTTCGGCTTCCTTCGTAAATACGCCGGTCCGCAGACTTTATGGCAGCACCCAACTGGTAGAGTTCATCAGAACGATTAAGCAGAGAAGGCAACTCGATGTGCCCTTCACCCAGTGAAGACAGACTGCCGACAGCATCATGTACAGGTTTTGTCATCACTCGCGCAAGAATAATCGAGATAATGGATACCAGTACAATCATGGCCAGCATGTACAGCAGGTATGTGGTAAATAAACGATGCTGAATAACAGACAGCGCCGAGGTGTCAAAGTCCACAACCACTGCCCCCAGAACTTCACCCCCGAACATGACCGGCATGGCCAGCACCAGCATATTTTGCTGTGGGGAAACGCGCTTCTCAGGTGCTGAAGTACTCATCGCCTCCTTGCCAATATCCGGATAGTTCGGGTGCCTGTAAAGACGGCTCAGCGGATATTCCCTGGGGTGTGTATGCGCCATAACCTGGCCTTGCAAATCGACGACAGCAATATCCCTGATACCGAACAGTGCTCCCCCTGAGACCGCCTTGACCTGGTAATCATAGATATCGTTCAGACGATTCCACATTTCATAATGTTTGCGATAGCGCACATCATCAGCAATAACCAGTGTCAATGTCCGTGTAAGGTACTCGGCCTGCCCTTCCATCAGCGACTGAAACTGGGCAATTTCTTTTTTATAGTCAATATAGGCATAGATAGACGTTACGGCACAACTGGACACCAGCAACATCAGGGTAAACTGGCGTGAAAAGGATTTCCTTATCCAGGCAACCGGGTTCATCTGACATCTCCCGTTAATCGAGTGGCCAATTCAACATCTCCATCATGTCCTCAATGGGTTGATAAAAACTCACCGGCTGTTCAACAAAACCGTCAAAGCCGAATTCCTCCAGAAATTTCTTCCCGCGGGAAGAATTCTGCATGCCGGTCAGACTGGCGCGTAATCGATCCACTGTCGCCGGGGATACTGATTGACCGGCAACAAGCGGGGTAAAGGGGTAAGGCCCGATACGCTCAATGACTTCCAGCAATTCACCGGCGCGGGGATGTTTTTTCACATACTCAATCCAGACATATTCATCGATAGCGGCCACATCGGCCATTCCGTTCAGTAACGCTATGATGCTGCGCTCATGGTTTCCTGCATGTAGCAGCAAGCGGAAATGTTTACGGATATCGGTACCCTGCTGTGCCAGTGAATAGGACGGCGCCAGAAGACCGGAGTTTGAACGTGGGTCGGAGTAGGCGAATACCTGGTCAGCAAAATCAGTCAGCGACTGTTCCTTGCGCCCCTGGGCACGGATCACCAGGCTGTAATACAACGGCTTGCCATTCAGCAGCGGCACACCAAGCAATTGCTGGCCATCCCTGGTGTTGTCTTCCACAAAAGGTGCCCCGCAGGTCCAGCCCACGGCATAGGGATGCTTACGCAACAGTGATGACAGCTCGCTGTAGGTACTTACAAACACGGGCCGCATGGGGTAGCCCGATTCCTGTGAAAGATAAGCCACAAACCTGTCGATCATTTTTGAAGCGCCGCTGTTAACAACAACACCGGTTATGACAAAGGGGTGGGCCTGGTCTGAATTAATATCTGTTTCTGCGTACGTACCCAGTGACACCATGCTGAAAAGGATTGTTACAACAATTCGGGATAGAAAATCTTTCTGCATTAACCACCGGGATCGTGTGGGCATAAGGACACCAATCAGAACATATAGATTCAGTATAGCCATGTGCGATGCCGCGTCCAGAAGCGCATATCATCTGTTCTTCTGAAGGCTTCAGGCTCGCCCGTACAACCGTACCCACGCTTTTAAGCACTCGCCCTGTTCAGGCAGCAGTTGATCCCACTCAAACCGCCATTGCCAGTTACCCTCGGCGACACCGGGTATATTCATGCGGTGTGAGGCATCAAGCCCAAGCACATCCTGCATGGGTAACACCGCTATCTTCGCCACTGAGGCAAGTGCCGCACGCACCAACGGCCAGGGCATACCGGCTATCTCGGCGCCAAGATAGTCACAGACGAAGTGACGTTGTTCTTCGTGCAATTCCTCATACCAGCCCAGGGTGGTGTTGTTATCGTGCGTGCCGGTGTAGACCACAGACAGTGGTTCGTGGTTATGAGGCAGGTAAGGATTCTCAGGTGAACCATCAAAGGCAAATTGCAGAATCTTCATGCCCGGCAGACCAAACTGCAGGCGCAGTGCAGTGACTTCCGGTGTAATAACACCGAGGTCTTCAGCGACCAGCGGTAAATCACCAAACGTCTGGCTGAGCGCCTCAAAGAAATTTGCGCCCGGGCCGGTTACCCAACGACCTTCAACGGCGGTGTCGGATGCCGCATCAATTTCCCAGTAAGCTTCAAAACCCCGAAAGTGATCGATACGCATCAGGTCGAATAATTCCAGCTGGGTACGGAAGCGATCCAGCCACCAGCTATAGCCATCAGCCGCCATCGCTTCCCAATCGTAATGCGGGTTCCCCCAACGCTGACCGGTTTCAGAAAAATAGTCCGGCGGTACACCAGCGACAACTTTCAGCCCGCCCCGCTCATCCAGCAGAAACCACTGCCGGTTGGCCCAGACTTCGGCACTGTCGTAGGCAACAAAAATCGGAATATCACCAAACAGCAACACGCCACGCTCGTTAGCGTAATGGCGTAACTGTGTCCACTGCTGGAAAAACAGAAACTGTTCGAAGCGAACCCGTTCGATTGCGCTGGCAAGCCGCTTGCGTGCCTCATTCAGCGCACCTGGCTCACGATCACGCAACGGTTCCGGCCAGTCGAACCATGCGCTGTTGCCAAAGTCATCACGTAGCGCCCGGTACAGTGCGAAGTCATCGAGCCAGCCGGCATGTTGTTCACTGAAGGCTTCCAGCGCAGCACGCGCATCGCCATCAGCATGGCGCAGAAAACCGTTATAGGCTGCTGCTAACCGCACCTGTCGTTGAGTATCGATATCCTTGCGCGGATCCAGACTGGCGTCAGCCAGCCAGCCGGCCTCAACCAGCCGCTGCAGGCTGATCAGCCGGGTATCTCCGGCGTGAACGGAAAGACACTGGTAAGGAGACCGGTCGCTGTGAGTCGGCCCGAGTGGCAACATTTGCCACAGGCTGACCCGGCAATCCGCAAGAAAGTCGATAAAGTGATACGCATCTGCACCGAGGTCACCGCTGTCAATACTGCCTGGCAACGATGTCGGGTGCAGCAGTATACCTGCACGTCGACGTTCAAAAAGATTCATGCAACCCGTCTCTATGCGCTTCAGTCACGTACCTGCCCCTGGCGCATGACACCACCCAGGCTGGGCTTGCCGGTACCACGTGCAAAGGTGTGCGCCAGATATTCGGGGGCTTCCTGCCCGATCAGTTGATAGAGATTGGAAAGATGCATACGAAACAGGCTTTCGAAATCACTGACAGAGTCCGCCGGATTATAATCGCCAAACCACCAGAACCAGTCTGATCCTTCACAAATTGCCAGTTGAAGCTGTGCGGCAACAATCTGCTCACTGTCGAGATTGCCGGAGGCACAGGCTTTATCGAATGCGCATTTGGCGTCACCGAGCATATCCCAGCCACGGTTTTTGTCCCGGTCACCGATCCAGGTCGAAAAGGTCCCGTACACCCAGGAACCACTGACCATGTCAGACAAGGCATCGATCTCTATGCCTTCATCAAGACACTCGGAGAAGGTCGTCAGTTTGAGTGTCGGATGTGCCGCCAATGTTTTGTACAGTCCTCGCAGGAAGTAGTAACCGTTTTCCGGAAAGTGTTCCCAGGCATTTTCACCGTCCAGGATAACCGGCAAAACCAGCTTGCGCCCGACGTTAGCCTCGGCAATTTCTTCGAGGTGATGAATAAAATTGGCAACTGCGTCGTCTGCGTGCCAGGTGGAGTACTCAAAACCAATCTTGTCAGAGAGCGTATCATCACGAAAAAAACATGCCAGCTTGCCGCCACCAGTACGGTAACCCTTCAGTACAGCATCGGTCGCACCGGCAGCTTCATCGCCATCGCTCTTGCGCAGACTGTTACGTAACACCGATTCTCCACTGGCCGCCCAGCGGAAGCCATGTTCTTCAAATACGTCCAGCGCAGCTTTACTGACGCTGCCTTCCGACGGCCAGCAACCTGCCGGTTTGCGCTGGAAATACTGTTTAAATACGTTAAGCCCTTCCCGGATATGCCAATGGACGCGTTCCTTACCACCGGGATAGGCCTTTAGCTCCGGCAACTCGGCTTCAGGCATGGCATCACGGGCACTTTTGATATCGAGCATCAGCGGAACAATGGGGTGCGCATAGGGTGTCATCGACAACTCGACCTGGCCCCGGTCTGCCAGTAAGGCATAGCGATCAATAATACCGGACAGGAGTTCACCGATCAGTACCAGCAATTCACGCCGGTCGTGCAGTGAGAAATTATTACCCTGCTCCTGCCAGCGCTGCACACGAATATCATCGCGTCGCACGGTCTCTGCGATCCAGCCCAGGTGATACCAGAACACCAGGTCAGAGAGAAACTGGTCACCGACATAAACCATATCATCACAGTGTTTCGAAAAATGGTCGGCCAGGTTGGCGAGGCGCTTATAGGGCGGGAAACGATCAATCACACGCATGCGATTGACGCGCAGGCAGTTGTTAACCAGCTCTGCACGCTGCTGGATATGCGTCGGTAAAACAGCCGCCACCAGTGCGGCCAGCAATGGATCGCGTATGGCCTTGTGGTCACGCAGGTAACCACTGACCTGGGCTGCATAATCATCGAGCTGTTCCAGAAGCACAGGGGCAAAATTAATCACCGCTTTTGCACCCGGCACCGCCTCGATATGCGCGGCCATATCCACGTAATCCTTGATGGCGTGAAGATAGGTCCAGGGCAGCTTGTACTCACCACTGATGAGGTCACAGTACTGTGGCTGGTGCATGTGCCAGCACAATACGACACGCAACCCGTCATCATGACTAACGGACATGATGCAACTCCTGACCCAGCATCTCAGGCGTCACCAGCACCACACCACCTGGCGTCACATGAAAGCGCTCCGCATCAGCGACGGCATCCTCGCCAATCACTGTACCCTCCGGAATACAACAGCCCTTGTCAATAACGGCTTTACTGATTCTGCAACTGCACTCAATGACCACGTCGGGCAAGACGACGGCATGTTCCAGGTGTGAAAATGAGTCTACATGGACATTGGAAAACAGCAATGAATGTTTGACTTGCGCACCGGAAATCACACACCCCCCTGACACCATGGAATCCACTGCCATACCACGCCGGTCATCATCGTCAAAAACAAATTTTGCCGGGGGCATCTGCTCCTGGTAGGTCCAGATCGGCCAGTGCTTGTCGTACAGGTTCAGCTCGGGGGTTACACCGATCAGTTCCAGGTTGGTGGCCCAGAAAGCATCGACAGTCCCGACATCCCGCCAGTAGGCCTGACGACCACTCTGTGTATCACGGAACGGGTAGCTGAAAACGCGATACTGCTTGATGATACCGGGGATAATATCATGACCGAAGTCATGCTTTGAAGTCCGGCTGTCGGCATCTTTAATGAGCTGCTCAAACAGGAAGTCCGTATTGAAAACGTAGATGCCCATTGAAGCCAGCGCCTTGTCATCACTTCCCGGCAGTGGGGACGGGACATCAGGCTTTTCATCAAACTCCAGTACCCTGCCCGCTTCGTCCACGGTCATGACACCAAAGGAGCGCGCTGTTTCCAGATCAACTTCCAGGCAACCCACCGTCATGTCCGCACTGTTTTCAACATGCTGGGCAATCATCGGGCCATAGTCCATCTTGTAAATGTGGTCGCCGGCAAGAATCAGCACATACTCCGGCTTATGGCTGCGGATAATGTCAAGATTCTGATAAATAGCATCAGCGGTACCGGCATACCAGGATGACTCGATGCGCTGCTGTGCCGGCAGCAACTCAACAAATTCACCGAATTCACCACGCAGGAAACTCCAGCCACGCTGCAAATGCGTTAACAGGGAATGCGCCTTGTACTGTGTCAGTACACCGACGCGACGGATACCCGAATTGAGACAATTGGAGAGCGGGAAGTCGATAATGCGGAATTTACCCCCGAACGGAACCGCCGGTTTGGCGCGCCACAGGGTCAATTGCTTGAGACGCGAGCCTCGCCCGCCCGCCAGAATCAGTGCCAGTGTGTCGCGCGTCAGGCGACTGACGAAACGTGGCGTGGAAACAGCATCCATTTAATTCCTCCGAACCGGCTATACAGGATTACGGCTATGGTACCATCTGCACAGCCCACGGAAAGCCAAACAGGTTTTATGAATAGAGATACTCACTCTATGGCGTCGAAAGCAGCCCCCGATGCTGCCATCGTGCCTTCACTCCCCGAAGCGTTACAACGCATTATTGACGCTCGACACCACGATCCGTTTGAAGTGCTGGGGCGCCATGACGAGGGCGGACAGACCCTGGTCCGGGCCTTTATCCCCTGGTGTACACAGGTTCGGCTGGCCGATACGGGTGCCACCCTGCAACGGATTGAGGGTACAGATCTGTTCGAGTGGCGCGGGGATGGCGACAAACTGCCCGAATATTACCGGCTGACATGGACGGATAATGACGGTGTCGAGTGGACAGACTATGACCCCTACTGCTTCCCGCCCCTGATCGGCGACCTCGACCTGCACTGGTTCGGTGAAGGACGTCACCTGCACGCCTATCACTTTCTTGGCGCACACTTCCGGGAAGTTGACGGTATCGACGGCGTACAGTTCGCCCTGTGGGCGCCCGGGGCGGAACGCATCAGTGTTGTCGGCGACTGGAACCGCTGGGATGGACGACGTCATCCCATGAGGGTGCGAGGCAGTAGTGGTATCTGGGAGCTGTTTATCCCCGGTATCAGCGCGCACAGCCATTACAAATTCGAAATTCGCAACCGTGAACACGGCAGCATCCACGTCAAAAGCGATCCTTACGGGCAAGCTTTTGAATTACGCCCGGGTAATGCGTCTCTGGCTCTACGCCCGACTAAACACCGCTGGCAGGATCACACCTGGATGGAAACCCGGCGTGAATCCGACTGGCTGCATGCCCCCATGTCCATTTACGAAGTTCACCTGGGTTCCTGGCAGCGCGACGGGCAGGGCCAGTTCATCAACTACCGCGAACTGGCCAAACGACTGGTTGACTGGGTCAGCGAACTGGGCTTCACCCACATTGAGTTACTACCGGTCACTGAACATCCTTTCGATGCCTCCTGGGGATATCAGACAACCGGCTACTTTGCGCCCACCAGCCGTTTTGGCAGTGCCGATGATTTCCGCTGGTTCGTCGATTACTGCCACCAGCACGGTATCGGCGTGCTGCTCGACTGGGCACCCGGGCACTTCCCCAAAGATGACTGGGCGCTGGCTCGTTTTGACGGCAGTCCGCTCTATGAACACGAAGATCCACGCCGTGGAGAGCACCGTGACTGGGGCACGCTGATTTTTAACTATGGACGCAATGAAGTCCGTAACTTTTTGCTGTCGAGCGCCATTTTCTGGCTGGAAGAAATGCACATCGACGGGCTGCGTGTCGATGCCGTGGCGTCCATGCTGTACCTCGACTACTCGCGCGACCCCGGCGACTGGCTACCCAACGAGTACGGTGGTCGTGAGAACCTGGAAGCCATTCACTTCCTGCGTCATCTGAACGAAGTCACGCACAGTGAACAGCCCGGCAGTGTGATCATTGCCGAAGAATCCACGGCCTGGCCACAGGTCACCCGGCCAGTGGACGTCGGTGGCCTGGGTTTCAGCATGAAGTGGAACATGGGCTGGATGCACGACATCCTGCAATACATGAGCA
>CAZVBD010000014.1:0-1734 GCA_964625255.1 uncultured Thiohalobacter sp.
CATGAGCAATGAAGCACCCCAGATCACCGATGACCCGATGTACCGTTTGCTACGCGAAGGCGGGGTAGAAGAATTCAACACAAAGCGCGCTGCAGGAGAGGCCTGTGACCTGCGCGGCTGTGACTTCCGCACCATTGATTTACGCAAACTGAACGCCGATGGCCTGGATCTCCGCGATGCCTACTTCAGACAGGCAGATCTTCGCGGTGTAGACCTGTCGAAAGCCATGCTCGAAGGCGCCAGCATCAATGCAGCCAAAATATCCGGCGCCTATTTCCCGCCGGAACTGAGTGCTGAAGAACTGATGTTGTCACTAACGCATGGCACGCGCATGCGTTATCGCAAAGACTAGTCCCGATCCAGCCACTCCACATAACTCGCATACCAGAAAATCGAGTCTGATAACCTGGCGCGGACCTGTTCCAGGTGGGCCTTTACGGCTTCGCTAAGCTTTTTATCCTTTTGCAAACCGTCCATTGTCAGCGTCATGCCTGTGATCAGTGCTGTCGCTGACGGCAAGGGGTTATCGTCCAGCGCCAGCTTGCCATCCAGCATGGGAATCAGCGGTACGTCCGTCTCCAGCCAACGCCCCTTTCGATAGAATCGTTTCCAGGCGATTTGCACAAGGTGACTTGCGAGCTGTGAATAGCGGGCATTACCGCTGACACGACCCCAGTCCTGCAAACCTTTGGCAACCATCGCATAATCCTGCAATGAACCATCGGCCAACACTCTGCCAGCATCCAGCGCACGCACCAGGCGCTTGCCATCCCACAATTTTGTTGCAAGATAGTTTGCAAGCTGGTCGCCAACATGACGATAGCGCTTTGCACCACCTGCCTCAACAGCATCCGCCAGTGCGCTGAGCGCCAGCCCATTCCACGCCGCCAGACCCTTGCTGTCTGCAGGCAGGGAGCGCCCGGCACGGGCTTTCAACAATTTCCCGCGTATCACGTCGAGACGTTTTTCCAGAACGGGTACGGGCTGCCGGGTGCGTTTTGACAATTCAGCCAGCGTTAATTGCCAGCGAGGCAGTTTGCCCCATTCTGATTTTGATACTCCCTTGTCAAACCAGGCCTGGTTTACCAGCTCAAGTTCATCATCGGTCAGCAGCTTTTCCAGTGCCTGGCCCGTCCACAGGTAGTACGCCCCTTCTCTTCCACGCTCGTCCACGGCGGAGAAGCTGCTGATAAAATAATGCTCCCGCCACATTTCGCGCAACATAAAATCGAGTGTCTCAAAAGCCGTATCCCGATAGTGTTTATTGTTAAAGTCTGTCGAAGCCTGTAAATACAGCGACACAAGCTGGGTATTATCGTAGAGCATCTTTTCGTAGTGAGGGGTATGCCAGCCCGGATCAACGGTGTAGCGAAAGAACCCGCCACCGACCAGATCATGCATGCCCAGGTTTGCCATGTTGTCGAGCGTCAACCGCAGGAACTCATCAACCTGAGCCTGCCCTTCGATACGTCCGCGCACCCCTGACAGCGCCTTTAATTGTGGTGTCATGGGGAACTTGTTCTGCTCACCAAAACCGCCGGACAGCTCGTCCATCATCCGGCTTGCCTGTGCGACAAATCGAGGCGCCATCGGTGTTTTTGGCACGGCCGTTATATCGCCCGGCTGTCGCATAGCCTGCCATTCCGTTAGTGCCTCTTTTGCAATCTGCCGCAATTCTTCCGGGTCTTTCCCCCAACGATCCTTCATCTGGTTCAGCACCGAGAGGAAACGATC
>CAZVBD010000014.1:1834-19113 GCA_964625255.1 uncultured Thiohalobacter sp.
CCCCACACCTGCCAGTGCACGGGGTCTTTGCCATGCATGGCGAGATAGGGAGAAGGATGGTCCGCCAGGCGGTTTTTGAAAGGTGCCGGCTCTGCAACGGCGTGAGACGTTACAACAATAACGAACAGGAACCACAAAGATAATTTATTCATGCGCGCCATCCTTGCGGAAACGAACGGGTGGAAAGGCTGTGTTGCCCGGTTTACTTTTCGTCTTTCTCGAAACGATCCAGCTCTTCCTCCATTTCACCATCGTCCATTGGTGGTTCGTACTCTTCGTGTGAACGCTCCGGACTTGGCTTGAAGCGTTCCGACATGAATACACCTACCTCGAACAATATCCACATCGGCACCGCAAGCAGTGTCTGTGAAATGATGTCCGGCGGCGTCAGCAACATCCCGAAGACGAAGGCTGCAACAATAATATAAGGGCGCTTTTCTCGTAGCGATTGCGGTGTCACCATGCCGCTCCAGACCAGCAAAACGGTTGCTACGGGGACTTCAAAGGCCAGTCCGAACGCAAAAAACAGGGTAAGTACAAAATCCAGGTAACGACTGATGTCCGTCATCACCTCAACGCCTTCGGGCGCTGCCTTGGTCAGAAAACCGAACACCAGGGGAAACACAACAAAATAGGCAAATGCGGCACCCAGATAAAACAACAGCGTGCTCGACACCATCAAGGGTACAACACGCTGTTTTTCGTGCTTGTAAAGACCTGGCGCGATGAATGACCAGCACTGGTAAAGAATATAAGGCATGGCAGCAAAGATGGCGACGACCATGGCCAGCTTGAACGGGGTAAAGAATGGCGAGGCGACATCAATCGCAATCAGTGAACTGTTTTCCGGAAGATGCGCGGTCAGCGGTCCAGCCAGTTGTGTAAATAACCAGTTGGCGAAAGGCACGAGACCGAGAAAAATAACAATGACCACCAGTACAATACGCAACAGGCGATCACGTAATTCAATCAGGTGGGCAACAAAAGGCTGCTCGACCTCTTCCTTTGGTGGCTGGGGGTTATCCGTTTGTGTCATTCGACTTGTTCGTTACAGCAGCCTGCGGTTCGGGCTTTTCAGGCTCGGGAAGTACTTTCCCCTCCTCCTGAATGTCCTGAATGGATTGTTTGGTTTCTTCGATGATGTCATATACGGATTCGCTGGCATCCTGTTCAGCCAGTGCTTTTTTCAGTTCATCTGCGGCAATTTCACGATCGATATCTGCTTTTACACCCGACACAAAGCGCCGTGCGCGCCCGACCCACAGTCCCGTGGTGCGCGCCAGCCCGGGCAGGCGTTCCGGTCCTACGACCAGAAGTGCTACCACGCCAATTACTGCAAGTTCCCAGAAGCCGATATCGAACATTAGAGGTCAAGGCTGACTCAGACTTTTTCCTGTTTCTTGGAGGTAACTTCACCATCGATGACACGACCGCCATTCTGGTCTTCAAGCTTTTCATCACCGGCTTTTCCATTATCTTCTTTCATGGCCTTGCGGAAACCTTTGATGGCACCGCCCAGATCACCACCAATGTTGCGCAACCGCTTGGCGCCAAACAACACCAACACAATGGCGAGAATAATCAACAGTTGCCAAATACTGATACCCATAACGTTCTCCTGGAACCTGTTCAGGCCGAAACTGGCCTAATTCTGTTTTCTTGCTGCCTTTTCTTCCAGACCCGACAGCCCGAAGCGGCGCTCAAGCTCTTTCAACACCTGCTCGGGCCCAAGACCCTGGTGCGCCAGCAATACCAGACTATGAAACCACAAATCCGCCATTTCATAAACCAGCTGGTCGGCATCTCCACCTTTTGCTGCAATCACGGTTTCGGTGGCTTCTTCACCGATTTTCTTCAAAATAGTGTCCAGCCCCTTGTCGTAAAGGCTTGCCACATAGGAAGAATCCGGCGCCAACTGCTTGCGTTGCTCCAGCACATCAGCCAACTGGCGAAGGATGTCATCTGACATAATCAGTGTTTCCCGTAGATATCAGAGGGATCTTTCAGAACCGGCTCTACGGCCTTCCATTCACCGCGCTCAAGGCGCTGAAAAAAGCAGCTTCGACGACCGGTATGACAGGCAATTCCGCCTTTTTGTTCAATCTGCAGGTTGATGACATCATTATCACAGTCCAGCCTGATCTCCTTCACCACCTGCTGGTGACCGGATTCCTCGCCCTTGTGCCAGAGGCGCTGGCGGGAACGCGACCAGTATACGGCATGTCCGGTCTCGACCGTCAGCCGTAGTGCTTCGGCATTCATCCAGGCAAACATTAACACCTTGCCATCTTTGGCATCCTGGGCAATAACTGGCACCAGCCCGTCATCGGTCCAGGTGATTGCCTCCAGCCATTTATCGGACATATTTTTTACCTGTAGGGGCAATGACGCGCTAGAGGCGCATTTCAATGCCACGACTGGCCATATGCTGCTTGGCCTCGGCAATGCTGTATTCGCCAAAATGGAAAATACTCGCGGCCAGTACAGCATCTGCCTGCCCTTGCAGGACACCCTCAGCAAGGTGATCGAGATTACCCACCCCGCCAGAGGCAATGACCGGTACCTCAACCGCCTCACTGACCGCTTTGGTTAGCGCCAGGTCAAAACCGTTTTTGGTGCCATCACGATCCATGCTGGTGAGCAGGATTTCACCGGCACCATAATTCACCATACGTACCGCCCATTCGATGGCATCAATGCCGGTTGGCTTGCGACCGCCGTGGGTAAAAATCTCCCAACGTGGCTCGCCATCGCCGTCATTCACTTGCTTGGCGTCTATCGCCACCACAATACACTGCGACCCGAACTGGTCTGCCGCCTCGCGTACAAAATCCGGATTGAATACGGCGGCGGTATTAATGCCCACCTTGTCAGCACCCGCATTGAGCATACGACGGATATCAGCTGGCTCACGAATCCCTCCCCCCACCGTGAGCGGGATAAAAACCTCGCCCGCCACCTGCTCGACCACGTGCGCCATGGTATCGCGCTGTTCGTGGCTGGCGGTAATATCGAGGAAGGTAATTTCGTCCGCGCCTTCCCTGTCATAGCGCCGCGCGACTTCCACCGGGTCACCGGCATCGCGGATATCCACGAACTGCACACCCTTGACGACGCGGCCGTTATCAACATCCAGACAGGGAATAATGCGTTTTGCCAATGACACGATCAGCGCCTGCGTTGCAACTTGGCCATCATTATAAACTAACCGTCGACCAGCTTCTGTGCTTCGACCAGGTCAACGGTGCCTTCATACAGCGCCCGACCGATGATCGTACCCATAATGCCTTCGTCTGCAACAGCCTGAATCGCCTTGATATCGTCAAGATTACTGATACCACCGGAGGCAATGACGGGGATGCTGATCTCGGAAGCCAGCTTTGCTGTCGCCTCAACATTAACACCCTGCATCATGCCGTCACGGCTGATATCGGTATAGACGATGGCTTCTACGCCATCGCGCTCAAAGCGCTTCGCCATGTCGATCACATCATGATGAGAGAGTTTCGACCAGCCATCGATAGCGACCTTGCCGTCCTTCGCATCGAGGCCAACGATAATATGCCCGGGGAACTCCAGGCACAGGTCATTGATGAAGTGCGGCGCACTGACGGCCTTGGTACCAATAATGACGTATTGCACACCAGCATCCAGGTATAGCTGCACCGTATCTTCATCACGTATGCCGCCACCAACCTGAATCGGTACTTCGGGAAAGGCCTCGGCAATACGGTGTACCACGTCGGCATTGACCGGCTGGCCGGCGAACGCACCGTTAAGATCGATCAGGTGCAAACGTCGCGCACCGGCATCAACCCAGCGCTTCGCCATGTCCAGCGGATCATCCGCAAATATCGTTTCGTCTTCCATTCGACCCTGGCGCAGGCGTACGCACTTGCCATCCTTGAGGTCGATTGCCGGAATCAGCAACATGTCCCTATCCTCACGTTATCGATAAATTTCATATTAAATTTAATTGTCCTGCCCGTCCCAGCGACTGAAATTCCGCAACAGCGTCAGTCCGGCGTGCTGGCTCTTCTCCGGGTGGAACTGTACCGCAAACAGGTTTTCATGGGCCAGCGTACAGCAGAAAGCATCGCCGTAATCGGCCGTACCGACACATTTACCGGACTCGACGGACGCCGCATAGTAACTGTGCACAAAATAGAAGCGGCTGTCCTGGTCAATATCCTGCCAGAGCGGGTGAGCCTGCTGGCGTACCTGGTTCCAGCCCATGTGTGGCACTTTAAGTTTCGCACCGTCGTCAGCACGGAGTGTGTCACTGAAATGCCGAACGTCACCCTTGAACAGTCCCAGGCAGGCTACACCACCATTTTCCTCACTGCGCTCCAGCATGGCCTGCAGACCCAGACAGATGCCTAGCAACGGCTTGCTCGCGGCCACCTCACGGATCACCTGATCCAGTCCGCGGCGCGCCAGCGCTTCCATGCAGTGTCCGATCCCCCCCACACCGGGGAAAATGACCCGGTCTGCAGATAAAATCTCTTCCGCAACGGACGTCACGCGCACCCGGGTACCTTCCGCAACGTGTTCCACCGCCTTGGCGATGGAATGCAGGTTACCCATTTCGTAATCTATGATAGCGATGGAAGACATGGCGTACTTAAGCTCACCGGCAAGACGGCAATTGTATCCTGGCTACAGGCTCCCCTTGGTGGAGGGCATCATACCCGCCATGCGTGGATCCGCCTCAGCTGCCATACGTAAGGCACGCCCGAATGCCTTAAATACCGTCTCGGCAATATGATGCGCATTATCCCCTCGCAGACAATCGATGTGTAGTGTAACCCCGGCATGGCTCACAAAGCCTTGAAAAAACTCGTGAAATAAATCCACATCGAATTCACCTATGCGCCCACGCGCAAAGCTGACCTGATATTCCAGCCCTGGCCTTCCGGAAAAGTCGATAACCACGCGCGACAGTGCCTCATCGAGTGGCACATAGGCATGCCCATAACGCCGAATACCTTTTTTATCGCCCAGCGCCTGGCTGAAGGCCTGACCCAGGACGATACCGATGTCTTCCACCGTGTGATGGGCATCGATCTGCAAATCCCCTTTGGCTTGCACGGCAATATCCAGCAGGCCATGGCGCGCAACCTGGTCCAGCATGTGCTCCAGAAAGGGCACGCCGGTGTCCAGTTCGGTCTTGCCAGTGCCATCCAGATCGAGCGTTACGCCGATCTGTGTCTCCAGGGTATCGCGCTGAATCCGCGCTGTTCTCGCCGTCATGGTCAGAGTATCGGTAAAGTTGATCGGGTTGACCCGAATCCTATCTGAAATCGCACAGTTAGAGAACTGTTCTTTGCTCATATAATGGTTGCCGGCAACAGGGGGTTTTGCACATAATGGGTGCAGAATGTACATGCAGGTCGCGCTATGCCCACCCGAAAGCAGGAAAAGGTTGTTTCCCTTAAAGAAATCAAGGTTGCCTGCCAGGAATGCAGCCTTAACGAAATCTGCCTGCCTGTCGGTATCGATAACGAAGATATGGAACGTCTGGATGCCATTATCGACCGCAAACGGCCACTGGCACGTGGCGATCAACTATTCCAGGTTGGCGATTCTTTTTGCTCAATCTACGCGGTACGCTCCGGTTCGCTAAAAACCTATGCCACATCGGAAGACGGGCAGGAACAGGTCATGGGCTTTCATCTGCCCGGTGAACTGGTCGGACTGGACGCCATTGCCAACGATATTCATCCACTGACAGCCAGGGCACTGGAAACGACCAGCGTCTGCGAAATCCCTTTCAGTCAACTTGAGTTTCTGAGTGCCCAGCTACCGGGGCTGCAGCACCAGATGCTGCGCGTGATGAGCCAGGAAATTCACAATGACGAGCAGAATATGCTCACGCTCGGTCAGCGCTCTGCCGAGGAACGGCTTGCGGCCTTTTTGATCAGCCTCTCCAACCGTTACAAGCGACGTGGCTTTTCATCCACCCAGTTCAACCTGACCATGTCGCGGGGTGATATTGGCAATTATCTGGGTCTGGCGCTGGAAACCGTCAGCCGCCTGTTTACCCGCTTTCAGAGCGAAGGACTGCTGAAAGTCGAGCGCCGCAACATCGAACTGCTGGATCGCCAGCGTTTGTGCCATTTTTCCAGCGCAAACTGCTACGGCGACAATCCCCGCCCCGAGACCTGACCCCGTATACAAAAGCATGCTTCGGATGACACAGACTTGATCTGTGTCAATGCCTGTCGCTTTACTCTCCCGCAAAGTACGCCTCAACCCCGGATGTCTATTAGAGGAGTACAACCAATGGGTATTTTGAAAAAAACAGTGCTCGGCACAGCACTGATCAGCAGTTTTGCCTCCATGCCACTGATGGCCTATGAAGCAGGAGATTTTATTGCCCGGGTCGGTTGGGCGCATCTGGCGCCGAACGATGATGCCGAAGATTTTTCCGGTATCCCCGGCACCACCGTCAGCGTGGATGATGCCGATACACTCGGCCTGACCTTTACCTATATGTTCACCGATAATATCGGCCTTGGCGTTCTTGGCGTCTGGCCGTTTTCTGTGGACATCAAGGGTGATAAAGGCGCCCTGGCCGGTGCCGGGAAAGTAGCAAGCACCAAGGTGCTGCCGCCAACCTTCACACTACAGTATCACTTCAACTCCAGTTCGAAGCTGCACCCCTATGTTGGCGCCGGTTTCAACTACACCTATTTCTGGGATGAAAACACCAGCAGTACTTTAAACGGGACCCAGCTCGACCTCGGCGACAGCTTTGGCCTTGCTGCAGAAGCTGGTGTGGATTACGACCTTGGAAACAATACCCTCATCAGTGCCCAGGTCTGGTATGCACAGATTAGTACTGAGGCTAAATCGTCGCTCGCCGGCAAGGCCGATGTCGATATCGACCCCTGGGTCTTCATGCTGGGTGTCGGCAAGAAGTTCTGAACCAACGTCAGGCGTGGCAATTCCCGTCACGCCTGCTTTCGTCCGATCTTTCTCTAAATAACAGGAAACGCTATGGACTCACAGACCACTTACAACTACAAGGTCGTGCGCCAGTTTGCCGTAATGACCATCGTGTGGGGCATCGTCGGAATGCTGGTCGGCGTCTGGATCGCCGCAGAACTGGTATGGCCGCAGTTGAATATGGATATTCCCTGGCTGACCTTCAGCCGCTTGCGCCCACTGCACACCAATGCTGTCATCTTCGCCTTTGGCGGCTCAGCACTGTTTGCGACATCATATTATGTCGTGCAGCGCACCTGCCAGGCACGATTATTCTCTGACAAGCTGGCGGCGTTCACCTTCTGGGGCTGGACGCTCGTCATCGTTTTAGCCGCTATCACCCTGCCACTGGGCATCACCTCCGGCAAGGAATACGCAGAGCTGGAATGGCCGATCGATATTCTCATTACCTTGGTCTGGGTGTCTTACGCCGTGGTGTTCTTCGGCACGATCATGAAACGCCGCGTCAAGCATATCTATGTTGCCAACTGGTTCTTCGGCGCCTTCATCCTGACCGTTGCTGTTCTGCATATCGTCAACAGTGCGGCAATACCGGTAAGTCTGACCAAGTCATACTCGGTGTACCCGGGTGCTATCGATGCCATGGTGCAGTGGTGGTATGGTCATAACGCGGTCGGCTTCTTCCTGACCGCCGGCTTCCTGGGCATGATGTATTACTTCGTACCCAAGCAGGCGGAACGTCCGGTTTATTCCTACCGTTTGTCGGTGGTCCACTTCTGGGCGCTGATCTCCACCTATATGTGGGCCGGTCCGCATCACCTGCACTACACGGCACTGCCGGTGTGGGCACAGTCGCTGGGCATGGTGTTCTCGCTGATCCTGCTGGCACCGTCCTGGGGTGGCATGATCAACGGCATCATGACGTTGTCAGGCGCCTGGCACAAACTGCGCGATGACCCGATCCTCAAGTTCCTGATTGTGTCGCTGTCCTTCTACGGCATGTCAACGTTTGAAGGTCCGATGATGGCCATCAAGACCGTCAATGCACTGTCTCACTACACTGACTGGACCATCGGCCACGTACATTCAGGTGCATTGGGCTGGGTGGCCATGGTTACCATTGGCTCGATCTACTTCCTGATCCCGAAACTGTTCGGACGTGAGCAGATGTATTCCATCAAGCTCATCGACTGGCATTTCTGGATGTCCACCATTGGCGTGGTGCTGTACATCGTCGCCATGTGGATAGCCGGCATCATGCAGGGCTTGATGTGGAGGGCCATCAATGATGACGGCACGCTGACGTACAGCTTTGTCGAATCACTGGAAGCCACCTACCCGTACTACTTCGTCCGCTTCCTGGGTGGTGCGCTGTTCTTCAGCGGCATGCTGTTAATGGCCTACAACGTCATCAGGACGGTGTCCGGCGCAAAGCCTGTCGATGCACCTGTTCCGCAGACAGCATGAACGAGGAGAATAATGATGAGTCATGAAGTCGTCGAAAAAAATATCGGTCTGATGGCCGTGTTAATCCTGCTGGTCATCAGCGTTGGCGGACTGGTTGAAATCGTACCGCTGTTCTTCGTCAAGAGTACGACAGAACCGGTGGAGGGCCTGAAACCCTATACGGCCCTGCAACTGGAGGGACGCGATATCTATATCCGTGAAGGCTGTTACCTGTGCCACTCGCAGATGATTCGCCCTTTCCGTGCCGAGACCGAACGTTATGGTCACTACTCGGTGGCGGGCGAGTTCGTGTATGACCACCCGTTCCAGTGGGGATCCAAGCGTACCGGACCGGACCTGGCACGCGTCGGCGGCCGTTACAGCGATGACTGGCACCGCGTACACCTGATGAACCCGCGCGACGTGGTACCGGAATCCAATATGCCGGGCTTTCCCTGGCTGGCGGAAAATGGCCTGGACGGTGAACTGTCCAAAAAGAAACTGCGCGTCATGAATATACTCATCAGCGCTACCTGTAACGGCTGCGACACTTACAGCGAAGCAGACATCGAGCAAGCCCCGGAAATGCTCAAGGGCAAAACCGAACTCGATGCACTGATCGATTATCTGCAAGTGCTCGGCACTGCCATCTCATCCCGGAGGTAATCGCCATGGACATAAATACAATGCGTGGAATTGCGACCGCACTTGCACTGATCGCTTTCCTGGCCGTGTGCATCTGGGCCTGGAGCAAAAACCGCAAGCAAGCTTTCGATGAAGCAGCGAACCTGCCCTTCGCCGACGACAGTAACCTGGAACCAAAGGATGCAAGCCATGAATGAAGCCAACCTTGCACAGGATTTCGCCTTCACCAGTGACTTCTGGAGTGGCTGGATCATCGTCCTGACACTGGGCAATATCTTTGCCTGCTGGTGGCTGATCCGCTGGACGGCCAAACAACGCCCTGATGAAGCCCCCGAAGGTGAAACCACCGGCCACGTCTGGGATGAAACGCTGGCTGAGTACAATAACCCGATGCCGCGCTGGTGGCTGTGGATGTTCTATATCAGCATGATCTTCAGCCTGGTTTACCTGGTGCTGTACCCGGGACTCGGCAGCTTCCGTGGCGTGCTGAACTGGACACACCAGAATGCCTACGCCAAGGAAATGCAGGCCGCTGATGCCAAATTCGGGCCTTTGTTCGCCAAGTATGCGGCGAAACCCATCCCGGAACTTGCCAAAGACCCTGCCGCCTTGCGCGTTGGTGAGCGGTTGTTTGTGAACTACTGCGCCAGCTGTCATGGCTCGGATGCCGGTGGTGCTATTGGCTTCCCCAGTCTGCGTGACCACGACTGGCTGTACGGTGGCACTCCCGAAGCCATCACTGCGTCCATTCTCGATGGTCGCAGCGGCGTCATGCCTGCCTGGAAGGACGCACTGGGAGGTGAGCAGGGTGTAAAGGAAGTCGCTGCCTACGTAACCAGCCTCAGTGGACGTGATGCCGATGCCACGCTGGTCAGCGCCGGTCAGCCGCGTTTTGCAACCTACTGTGCTGCCTGCCATGGTGCTGACGGCAAAGGTAACCAGGCGCTGGGCGCGCCCAACCTGACCGACAACATCTGGCTGTATGGCGGTTCCATGGGTGTTATCCGTAAAACCATCTCGGAGGGGCGTAATGGCCACATGCCATCACACCGCAACTTCCTGGGAGAAGACAAGGCACACCTGCTGGCAACCTATATCTACAGCCTGTCGCAGGAGAAGCGTTGAGCCGTGTCGAGTGAACGTGCAAAAGTCACAACATCTGTGCCCAGCCCGGAGCCACAGCAAGGCTCCGGTATGGACGAGATGTATGCCGACCACAAGAAGGTCTACCCCCGCGAAGTGCACGGCATTTTTGCCAACCTTCGTGTTCTGGGCGTGGTGGTGCTACTCGGACTGTTCTATGGCATAGCCTGGCTGCCCTGGGATGGTCACCAGGCTGTCCTGTTTGACCTTCCGGCGCGCAAGTTTTATATCTTCGGACTGACCTTCTGGCCACAGGATTTTTTCTTCTTTGCCTGGCTGCTGGTTATCGCTGCCCTGTCACTGTTCTTTTTCACGGCACTGGCCGGACGGCTGTGGTGTGGTTATGCCTGCCCACAGACGGTCTGGACCGAGGCGTTCCTGTGGATCGAGCGCAAGATCGAAGGCAGTCGCAACCAGCAGATCAAACTCGATAAAAGTGACATGACGCCGGTCAAATTCCGCACCAAGGCATTAAAGCATTTTGTGTGGATCAGCTTTTCACTCTTCACCGGTTTCACGTTTGTCGGCTACTTCACACCCATCCGTGAACTGACTGTAGAAGCCATCAATCTCAACCTGGGACCCTGGGAAAATTTCTGGGTATTCTTTTACGGCTTTGCCACCTACGGCAACGCCGGCTGGCTGCGTGAACAGGTATGCATCTATATGTGTCCCTACGCACGTTTCCAGAGCGCCATGTTCGACAAGGACACGCTGGTCATTTCCTATGATGAGGGTCGTGGCGACCCTCGCGGCTCACGCAAACGCAACGTTGATCCGGCCAGCGCTGGGCTGGGTGACTGTGTCGACTGCACGCTGTGTGTACAGGTCTGCCCAACCGGTATTGATATCCGTGATGGCCTGCAATACCAGTGTATCGGCTGCGCAGCCTGTATCGATGCCTGTGATGATGTCATGGACAAGATGGGGTATGCCAAAGGCCTGATTCGCTACACCACCGAAAACACCATGATCGGGCTGAAAACCCCTCTATTTCGACCGCGTATCATTATGTATTCCATCGTCCTGGTGGCACTGAGCATCGGGCTGGTATACGCCATCAGCCAGCGCAAACCACTGGAACTGGATATTATCCGTGACCGTAACAGCCTGTACCGGGAAACCGCTGATGGCATGGTGGAAAATATCTATATATTGAAGCTGATTAACATGGACGATAAACCCCATACCTACCGGCTCAGCACCTCGGGGCTGGAAGGCATGCAGCTCTCTATAAAACCACCGATTGTCGAAGTCCCGGCGGGTGAGGTTCGCAGCCTGCCGGTCTCGGTACGAATTGACCCTATTGTGCTAAAACGCACTGCGAACACCATCGAATTTACATTACAGTCCGTTGATGATCCCGCACTGTCGCGCACGGAAACCGCACGTTTTCTCGGCCCACTTATAAGGTAGACACCATGCAACAGACCGCAGGCATTGATTCGACCCCCTGGTACCGGCAAGCCTGGCCCTTGCTGTTGTTTATCCCGCCAGGCGGCGCTGTAATTGGCGGCATACTGACCATCATACTCGCGATACAAAGCCCGAACGCGCTGGTTGTTGACGACTATTACAAGGAAGGTCTGGCCATCAATCAGCAAAAACATCGCCTCAATACGGCCAGAGAGCAGCGGCTTGACGCCCTGCTGCGTAGCGACGGCAAGCATCTTTTGCTGACACTCCATGGCAATGAGAAAGCCGGAGACGGTGAGCTGACGCTCCAGTTTATTCATGCAACACGCGCCGAGCTGGATCACAGCGTTCAACTGAAGCCGCTTGGCAACAGGAAATACGCCGCGTCCGCACCTGCGATACCCAATGGTATCTGGTATCTTCGCCTGCGACCCGCTGACAAACACTGGGAGATACGCACCCGGATACAAAGCGGAGAACACTTCCAGGCACGCCTGAGTTCTGACGAACTCGGAAAATAATCGCGGAATACCGCAAGGGAGGAGTCCATGTCGGATACACCCATTATTCAGCGCGTCATCGCCGTGTTCTGGCCGTCTTTCCTGACTTCCGGTATTGCTACCGGCGCTTTTTTCACATTGTTCGACCCGCTGGACCTGGTTCAGGTCGCCGGGCTACCCGAGCTTAGCCGCATGGGTGTCTACAGCATTGGTTTCTTCCTGTTCTGGTTACTGACCGCCGGGACTTGCGCACTGACCTGCTACTTCCAGCGGCCTTGCAACACCCATAACAACCGGGTTACCCGGGTCTGACCTGCAACCAGAAGGTTACCGGGCCGTCGTTTACCAGGCCCACCTGCATATCTGCACCAAATTGCCCGGTCTCCACCAGCGGGTGTACGACCTTCGCCTGTGCGACCATATACTCGAACCATTTCCGGCCCTGTGCCGGTGAAGCGGCCTGACTGAAGCCGGGCCGACGACCACGCGTTGTATCCGCCGCAAGCGTGAACTGTGGCACCAGCAGCAGGCCACCTCCTGTCTCGTCCAGCGCCAGGTTCATACGGCCGTCCGCATCACTGAACATCCGGTAACTCAACAGACGTTCCAGCAGGCGCTCTGCCTGCGAGGCACTATCGTCGCGTTCCACGCCAATCAGGGCGAGCAGCCCGGCACCAATATGACCGATCCGTTCACCATTAACATCAACCCACGCTTCGGTTGTGCGTTGCAACAGGGCAATCACGACAACTGCCCCGCGAAATAGTCAGTTGCCTCCAGCAATGCATCCGCCACGGCTGACTCACCGGCGGAATGCCCGCTTGCCGGAATAATCTGTAGCGACGCTTTCGGCCATGCGCGATGCAGGGCAAGGGCCTGGTCGACCGGGCACACCACGTCATAGCGACTGTGGATGATACGGCCCGGGATGTCCTCAAGCCGTCCGGCATCCTCCAGGACCTGGCCAGGCCGGATAAAGGCATCGTTGATGAAATAGTGGCACTCGATACGTGCCATGCTCAGCGCAATATGGCTGTCGGCAAAATGTCGCACCAGCGATGGCTTGCAATTGAGGGTGGAAGTCGTCCCCTCCCACACCGACCAGGCCCGCGCTGCCGCCAGACGCCGGACCTCATCGTCGCCGGTCAGTAACTCGTAATAGGCCTGTACTATCCTGTCGCGACGGGACGGCGGGACAGGCGCGATAAAATCCTGCCAGGCCTCCGGGAACAACCGTGATGCTCCCTGTTGGTAAAACCAGTCGACGTCCTGCTTGCGGCATAAAAAAATACCCCGCAGCACCAGCGCCAGCACCTGTGCAGGGAAGGCCTGTGCATACAGCAGACCAAGCGTTGACCCCCAGGATCCACCGAACAACATCCATCGCTCAATATCGAGGTGCCTGCGTATCCGCTCCATATCTTCGAGCAGAGCCTGTGTGGTATTGCCTTCGAGGCTGGCATGCGGCGTCGAGCGGCCACAACCGCGCTGGTCGAACAGAACAATACGGTAGCGGTCCGAATCAAATAACTGTCGGTGCCACGGCGCACAGCCACCACCCGGGCCTCCGTGCACGAACAGCACCGGGATACCGGCCGGATTCCCGCATTCCTCAACATACAGTACATGAGGCGCCTCAACTTTCAGGCTATGGCGCACATAGGGTTCGACGGGGGGATACAAGGTTCGCATATTTTCATTCTGACATAAAAAAAGGCGTGCAAAGCACGCCTTTTCCGGATTGTAGACGCGCCTAGATAAACAGGCAGATATCAGAATCCTTGGCGACCGGCAGGAAGTAGGTCGCGCCCACATAATCGGTCACTTCCGGGATGAATTCGCTCTGGTCGAAACCAAACACATCCACCGTCATCTGACAGGCAACCATCTTCACATCGGCTTCCAGACACAGATCGCGCAGCTCTTCGATTGTGGCAACACCCTTGTTCGCAAAGGTCTGCTTCATCAGGCCAGTAGCGACCTTTTCGAAACCGGGAACACCGGCCATCAGCAGGTTAGGCATATTCCAGTTGATCCCCTGGAACCATTTGGGACCAAACGGCATCTTCATGGGCATGGCCGGGTTGCCAAGCGGGCTGATCTCGCAGGGCAGTTCTTTTTTCAGTAATAGCAGGCCGTAGAACGTAAAGAAGATTGAGGTATCCCAGCCGAGTGCGGCAGAGGTGGAGGCAAGGATGAAGGGCGGATAGGCCCAGTCCAGCGTGCCTTTGGTGGCAATTATTGCCATGGCGGGTGTACGTGATTCGTCAATCGTTTGCAGTTTTGCCGGTAACAACTCGTCCAATTTTTTATTTAGCCAATCGTCCATTTGTGCTTCATTCATATCTGACATCAGTTTTCTCCTCCTAGCCGTTCTTATACGGATAGTGCTTTACAAATATTATTTACGTGGATGCTGCGCCGTTGCGAAACAAAACCACGCCCCAAAACAGGAATATATCTAAAGTGCCATTACCGCCAAGTCTCAACACAGCAACCTGGATAAAACAGCAGAGGGCTGGCACCCAGCGTCTGAGTATAGGAGCGGAGTTTTTCGGGGTCAAACAAATGACTGCAATCGGCGACAAACTGATTGTCTGGTTCAGCACTGTTCCCAGGGCAATCCGTGAAAACGCCAACCCCCTTTTGTGCCCCGATGGTGGTGCTCATCCAGATCACCCTCGAATCCTTCCGAGATATTATAAACACCACAAAAGTTTTCTTTTATCAATAAATTACCTGCTTCCAGTGAGCGTTTCCCACTGCGGCAGATAAGCAGGATGGGAGCACTCGATCCCGCCGCCTCATGACAGACTCCACCGAGTACCAGTTTGCGTATCTCGGTGACAAAATTAGGATTGAGATTCCAGTCAGGATAGTCGATCCAGGGGATGTGGATTGCGCCAACCGGATGACCAACAAACAAATATTCCATATCCGAACGCACATCCACCAGAATGCTGCGCGGCTCATCCTGCATCATTTGCCAGGCTTCCTGCGGCGACAGTGATTTTACTTCTTCCATAGCCTTCGATCCTTTACTCAAGTGCTCTGTTCTGACCGTGAAGTATAGCGTCTCCCGGCAAATCGGCCCGACTGACCCTGAACGCCCGACACCAATAGAATAATATTTACCACTATTCCATGATTTTGGCAGATTTCACTTGATATAAACGCCACCTGATTTGGATTTATAACAATTTTGTACTATTGTGGGAAATTATGATGATTTTACCTCAAAATCTTCCACCATTTCGAACTGGCCGGTAACTTCATCGCCGCCAGAATGCTGGAGAAAGCAGGACCAGTAGCGTGAATATTTCCAGGCGACCCAACAACATAGCCAGGCTCAGTATCCATTTGGCCGTGTCATTGATATTACTGTAGTGGAAACCAACCTCTCCCAACCCTGGCCCCAGGTTATTCAGGCAGGCCGCAACCGCTGAAAATGCCGTGACCTGATCCAGCCCGGTAGCCAGCAGCGCGATCATCATCAGCGTAAAGCAGCCGATATAAATGGCAAAAAACCCCCACACCGCTTCGACTACGCGTTCCGACATGGCTTTATTTCCCACTTTTACCGGAATTTGGGCATTCGGATGCACCAGTCGGCTGATTTCGCGCATGCCTTGCTTGAAAAGCAACAGGAAACGGATCACTTTCATGCCACCACCCGTGGAGCCGGCGCAGCCACCGATAAAACTGGTAAACAGCAACATGACCGGCAGGAAGCTCGGCCAGTGAAAATATTCTGCCGTGGTGAAACCGGTGGTGGTGCCAATGGAAACAACCTGGAAAATACCGTGGTGCAGCGCGTCACCGAAACGCTCAAAGGTTCCACTCAGGTACAGGTAAGACACCGTGACGGTCGCCGACAACCCTAGCACAGCCATGTAGGCCCGAAATTCTGAATCACGCAGGTAAGCCAATGGATCAAGTGAGCGCCAGGCCACGAAATGTAATGAAAAATTGATGCCGGCCAACAGCATGAACACGACGGCGACTGTCTCGATAGCCGTGCTCTGGAAATAACCGATACTCAGATCATGGGTTGAAAATCCACCAATCGCTACGGTGGAAAAACTGTGTGCGATGGCATCAAAAACGTCCATACCGACTGCCCAGTAGGCCAGTGCACAACTTACCGTCAGGGCCAGATAGATGTACCAGAGCGCCTTGGCTGTTTCAGTGATGCGTGGTGTCAGTTTGCTGTCCTTCATCGGCCCGGGCGTTTCAGCACGATAGAGCTGCATACCACCAATACCCAGCATGGGCAGGACAGCGACGGCCAGCACAATGATCCCCATACCACCCAGCCACTGTAATTCCTGGCGATAAAACAAAATAGAACGTGGCAGACGGTCGATACCGGTGATCACGGTCGCACCCGTGGTGGTCAGCCCCGACATGGATTCAAACATGGCGTCGGTAAAGCTCATGTGTGGATGATCGGCCAGTGAAAAAGGAAACGAGCCAACCAGCGCCAACACGACCCAGAACAGTGACACCACCACGAATCCGTCACGCACACGCAACTCACGGCGCTGGTGACGGACTGGAAACCAGAGCAATGCGCCGGTAACCAACGCACCACCGAATGTCGCCAGAAAGGCGGACTGACTGCCTTCTTCCAGCCAGAATGCCAGTGCCAGTGGAGGCAGCATAGTGAAGCTCGACACCATGAGTAACAGCCCCAGAATTCGCTGAATGGTACCGAAGCTCATGCGCCGGATCGCCTCAGAAGAAGGTGACGCCGACCTGGAACAGGCGCTCGACCTCGGCGATCTGCTGCTTGTCGATCAGAAACAGGATAACGTGGTCATCACTCTGGATAACCGTGTCGTGGTGAGCAATCATGACGTCTTCGCCACGCACCAGCGCACCGATTGTCGCGCCTGGCGGCAACCGTATTTCCTCCACCGTGCGCCCGACCACACGTGAGGTCTTGCTGTCGCCGTGCGCCACCGCCTCGATAGCCTCAGCAGCGCCACGACGCAGTGAATGCACGACGGCCACGTCACCGCGCCGGATGTGGGTAAGCAAACTGCCAATGGTGGCCTGTTGAGGTGATACGGCGATATCGATGACGTCGCTCTGCACCAGGTCAACATAGGCTGGCCGGTTAATCAGTGACATCACCTTGCGGGCGCCCAGTCGCTTGGCCAGCATGGCCGACAG
>CAZVBD010000014.1:19213-28219 GCA_964625255.1 uncultured Thiohalobacter sp.
ATGACCCGCTTGACCCGCTTGCCCAGTGTCCGCAGTTCGCTGGTTACCGCACGAATATGCTTGCGAGCGGCAATGAAAAACACCTCATCGTCCGCCTCAATGACGGTATCGCCCTCTGGCAGGATAGCCGCACCACGCCTGAAAATGGCCGCCACCCTGGCTTCAACACCGGGCATGTGTTCCCGCAACTCACATAATTCCTGTCCCACCAGCGGGCCACCACGTACCGCCCGCACCGCCACCAGCTGTACCCGTCCATTGGCAAAGTCCAGCACCTGCAACGCTTCAGGCTGTTCGATGAGACGTTCAATATAATCGGTGACCAGCTGTTCGGGGCTGATGAAGACATCAACCGGTAACGCTTCCTGGGTAAACAGCTTGGGGTGCTTCAGGTATTCAGGTGCGCGCACACGGGCGATCTTGATCGGCGTATGGAACAACGTGTAGGCCACCTGGCAGGCCACCATATTGGTTTCATCGCTGTTGGTGACGGCAAGAATCATGTCGGCATCCTCGGCACCTGCACGGGTCAGGATATCCGGGTGCGAGGCATGACCGACGACCGTACGGATATCAATACGATCCTGCAAATCCTGAAGGATATCGGGCCGATGATCGACCACGGTGATGTCATTGGCTTCGCTGGCCAGATTCTGGGCTACCGATGACCCCACCTGTCCGGCACCAAGAATAATAATTTTCATGGGCTGATCAATCGCTGCCTTTTTTGAAGTCTATACCCAGACCACGCAGCTTGCGGTACAAGTGCGTGCGTTCCATCCCCACGCGTTTGGCGAGCTTGCCGACGCTGCCCCCGACTTCCTGTAACTGGTGTTCGAGATAGACTTTTTCAAATTGCTCACGTGCTTCACGCAGTGGCAGATCAAGCGGTAAGTCAGCCCCTGTCTCATCACCGGCCAAGGGCACTCGCTCGTGCTGCAGCGCACCCTCGATCTCTTCCACTTCAATGACCGGACCCTGTCCGAGGATAAGCATACGCTGAACCATATTTTTCAGTTCGCGAATATTGCCTGGCCAACGATAATGACGCAGTCGGTTCTGGGCGGCAATGGAAAATTCGCGGTAGGGCAAATTCTCCTGGATGACAAAGCGATCCACATAGTAGTTGAGCAGCTCGGGCACATCCTCGTTATGCTCACGCAGTGGTGACACGGCCAGTGGCACTACATTCAAGTGGTAATAAAGATCTTCGCGGAATCGCCCGGCCTTTACCGCTTCCTCAAGGTCCGTCGAGGTGGTTGCGATGACACGGATATCCACGGGTACCGGTTCGGTACCTCCCATGCGCAGAAAGGAATGCGTCTGGAATACACTGAGCAGACGTGACTGGGTCTGCATATCCATATCGGAGATATTGCCCAGCAACAGCGTGCCACCGTTGGCCTGTTCGAGGCGCCCGTAGACGATGTTGTTGTCTTCCTCGCTGCCGAACAACTCCGCCGCAGAATGCTCTGCCGACATGGATCCGACCGCCACTTCGACAAAAGGCTGGTCGCGCAAGCTGCTGTGCGCATGAATATAACGCGCCACCACTTCCTTGCCTGAACCGGGCTCACCGCTCACCAGCACCCAGGTATTATGCTGTGCAATACGCTGTGCCTGTTCGCGCAGTGCCTGCATCGCCTCACTCTTGCCCGCCGGTTCGGCGACCGGCAACGCCTGGCGTTTGAGACCCTGGTTTTCCTGTTGCAGCTTCTGTGATTCCAGCGCCCGGCTAACCACCAGCAACAGCTTGGCCAGTGAAATGGGCTTTTCAATAAAATCGTAGGCGCCCAGACGGGTCGCCTCAACTGCGGTCTCAACGGTGCCATGGCCGGACATAATCACTACCGGGCAGGGCAGGTCACCGCCTTCCGACCATTCTCGCAGCAAGGTGATGCCATCGACATCATCCATCCAGATATCAAGAAGAATCAGGTCAGGACGACGTTTGCGTCGCGCATGGCGCGCCGCTTCCCCGCTCTCCGCAATACTGACTTCGAAACCCTCGTCTTCCAGGATTTCCTTGACCAGATTACGAATGTCCGGTTCGTCATCTACCACCAGAATGTGTCCGGAGGACATGTGGGTACCTGTAACTTGCTTGGTTAGGGAGGCCTTTATACGACATTCACGGTAGAACTGTCGACATTACGATAAAACGCGTCGGGTTTCGGCGTGAAACCGCAGTTCGATACAGGCATGGTGCTGGTCGGTATTCCGTGCACGTATCTGCCCATTATGTTCTTCGACGATCTTCTTGACGATGGCCAGCCCGAGGCCGGTACCGCGCGTCTTGGTTGTAACATAGGGTTCAAACAGGCGTTCGAGCACCTCATCAGTAAAGCCGCTGCCATTATCGGAAAAACTGATGTCAATAAAGCGGTCGCCGGCTTCCAGCATCCACTGCGAACGGATGGTAAGTTCTCCGTCATCATTATCGCGCACAGCCTCAAGCGCATTCTTGAACAGGTTGTGCAGCAACTGGCGCATGCGGCCGGCATCACCGCTGATCATTGGTGCCGGCTCGGCCAGGTCAAGCTGGATTCGCAGGTTTGACCCCCGGTAAAGCTCTGCAGTATCACGCAACAGCTCGTACAGATCCAGCGGTTCCAGCTGCAACAGGGGAGCACGCGCATAGTCACCAAAGGCATTGACCATATCCTTCAGTGTATCGACCTGCTGAACAATGGTGCGTGTGGCACGATCCAGTATTTCTGCCTCATCTTCATCCATCGACTTGAGATATTTGTGGCGCAGCCGTTCTGCGGACAACTGTATCGGCGTGAGCGGATTTTTGATTTCGTGTGCCAGCCGTCGCGCCACTTCGCCCCAGGCTGCATCACGTTGCGCACGAATCAGGTCGGTCACATCATCAAAAACCACGACCTCGCCACCGGACAGATCCTCACTGACCGGAAGCGCTGTGCTGCGACACATCAACACATGGCGACCGGCGCTGTCGAACAGTGTGACCTGCTCCTGCCAGTCGAGCTGTTGTGCCGCATGACGTTTTGCCACCAGCGATAACAACGGTTCAAGAAATTTATGCTGTGCCTGGATCTCCTCCAGTGACTCACCCAGCTCACGCGTGAGATCAATACCGAGGATCTGGCAGGCCGACTCATTCACCGTTCGCAGTTCGCCTGCCCCGTTAATACTCAGTACGCCCGAAGACAGGCTGCCGAGCACTGTCTCCAGATAGGCCCGCTGACTTTCCACTTCCTGCTGGCCGCGCCGCGTCTGGTCACGCGCACGGGCAATGCGTCGTGTCATATCGTTGAAGGAACGCACCAGGAAGCCCAGTTCATCTTCGCTATCAACCGGCAAGCGCTTGCTATAGTCACCTTCAGCGACCGCCCGTGTTCCTTCGGCCAGCACGCCAATGGGCTCCACCATACGCCGCGCCGAGTAGAACGCCACCCACACAGCGGATAGCAGACTGAGCACAACGACCAACGATAGCGTCAGGATATAGCTGTATTTGAGTGGTGTACGAAGATAGGCAAGCTTGCGGTAACGCACGATCTGGTTCTCAACATTGCTGGCCAGCCGCCCGAGGCGCTCCGGAATCGGGTAGAGGGCCTGCAGTGTCAGCGATTCAGCTGCCCGGTTGGCATTTACCACGGGCACCACAGCACGAATATACAAACCGGTTTCATCGATTGGATCAAGACCGACATAGGAGCGGCCCGGTGTCAGTGATAACATCGCCTGGTCACTGGGCCGGTGCGGAATAATGCCTGCACCTTCGATACTGCTCGAAGCCACAATGCGGCCATCCATGCCAAACACCGTCAACTCCGTCGCACCACTGCGCACCCGCAAATCATAAAGTCCGAAAGGCAATGCCGTGGGGGACATATCACCCAGTTCAGACGCCACTTTCTCGGTGAGCCGGAGCCGGTCACCAAGCCGCACGTCGAGCGAGCCACGACTGAGTTCAAGCGCGTCGTCCAGTGCCTGTTCAATCTCTACATCAAACCATGAATCGATGCCACGCTGCAGAAACTGCAAAGAGAAGTAATAAACCACCGCAATGGGCAACACGGCCAGTATCACAAACGCGATCACCAGCCGCGAAGTCAGGCGCGCACCCGGGGCGCGGTTACGATACTGTGAGACCAGCCAGAACAGGTTGGTACTGATCAGGCCGATCAGTAGGACCAGCCCCAGTGCGTTGAGCAGCAGCAGCCAGGAATACATCTGGCCGAAACGTTCCGAGTTATGCGTGGCATCACTCATCAGTGACAGGGACACCAGCAGGATGGCGAACAGGATCAGCATCGGCCAGATGCCGAGACGGGAACGGTTTACGGCAGCAGCGGCCATCGGTGCCAGTCGCCTTGCAGACTCCATTCTGAACCAAGATAGGCCCACACCCTGATCGGTGTAGGCAGGGCTTCCACATCAAGATCTGCGCGCATACGTACCCAGTATTTACGCCCGGCACGCAGCAGATTTTCATCGATTAACGGCAAATCATACACATTACCGATAAAATCCAGCGCATGGCCCAGGGTACGAAAGCTGTGCTGCGCTCCCGTGCTCAACACCTTAACCAAATAGCTTTCCGTGAGTGCGTGGTATTCGAGTTCAAACTTCTGTTCCAGCTCTGCGACTCGCTCGGGGAACAACCATTCGCGCTCACGAATCACTTCGATACTCAATTTTAATACCAGCGGCACCCCGTTATGCAGCGCCTCCTGCAGCGTATCATTGAGCGCAAGATCAACCCGCGCACCGACACGGTAGACACCATCAACCAGCAAGGTGCGGGTATCATGAATCTGCGCATCGCCGGCATAGGACGATGAAAACAGCAGGCAACAGGACAGCAGCCAGAGTGACAGGCCCCAGTGGCGACGTGCCGGCAAACTGTTAGCGGTTGCTGTGGTGTGCTCCATCACGGTGAGGTCGTCGAACCTTTTATCAAGCGTGCGTAATAAAATCCGTCCATACCCTGTTCACCAGGCAACAACTGGCGACCAACCGACTGCTGCTGGCCCCACTCCACATCCAGCGGCAACTCCGTTGCATCATCATGTTTCGCCAAAAACGCTTCAACCACGCCGGCATTTTCACAGCGGAACACCGAACAGGTGGCATACAACAGGATAGCGCCTGGCGCGAGCAAGGGCCATAGCGCATTCAGCAAGTGTAGTTGCAATGCAGACAATTGTGGCAGATCTGACGCGCGGCGCAGCTGCCTGATGTCCGGGTGACGACGAACAACGCCACTGGCAGAACAGGGCGCATCGAGAAGGATTCGATCAAACGGCTCGCCGTCCCACCAGTCTTTGCTTGCCCCGACATCCGCACACACTGTTTCAGCCTTCAACTTCAGGCGCTGGAGATTTTCCTCTACCCGTTCCAGGCGAAGGGGGGTGTTATCTATCGCAAGCAAGGCGACATCCGGCTCGATTTCGAGAATGTGCCCGGTTTTTCCGCCAGGTGCCGCACAGGCATCCAGTACCCGCTGCCCCGGTTCAAGCATCAGCAGTGGTGCTGCAAGCTGGGCAGCCGCATCCTGCACAGAAACCGCGCCGTTGCGAAAATCGGGCAGACCGTCAACCGGAACCGGGCTATCGAGTTCGATAGCACTGCCTGCGAGGGGATGTACCTGTGCGCCGATACCTTCACCCAAAAGTCGCTCAAGAAAGTCCTCCCGGCTGGATTGCTGTTGATTTACCCGCAACACCATCGGGGCGCGCTGGTTACTGCCCTCCAGTATCAACTGCCAGTGGTCCGGCCAGTCCCGCTGCATTTGCTGAATCCACCAGTCCGGGCTGGACCAGCGTGCCGTCGGTACAGTATCCGCAGCGGCCAGCAAGCTGTCAGACTGGCGCAGGGCATTGCGCAGCACGCCGTTGACCATTCCTGCCGCCCAGTGCTTGCCGGAGTGTCGCGCCAGATCCACCGTTTCGCTCACGGCAGCGTGATCAGCCGTATCCAGCATCAGCACCTGGTATAAACCAACCAGCAACAATGCGTGCAGGTCACGGTCCTTTTTCCGCAGCGGTTTTTGCAACAGCTTGCCAAGGATGAATTCGAGCCGCTCGCGCCAGCGCAGCGTGCCGAGTACCAGCTCACGGGCAAACGCGCGCTGTCTCGGATCTTCAAAACCGGTCATTCCCGCCGTCAGTGTGCCGGACAGTGACTCCCCTTGCTCCAGCACCTGGAAGACCAGCCGGGTCGCCAGTTCTCTCGGTTGGTGGGTACGTGCGGCACGGGCATTCATCTTCCCTCACTCCACCGGACCGGCCTGCTGCCAGCTCTCATCATGTTAGCACCAGCCCGTCAACCGAGCGGGCATTGAGAAAATCTGCGGCGCTCATGCGCTTGCCACCTGGCAGCTGGATTTCGCGAAGGCGCAAACCGCCCTGACCGCAGGCGACATCGATACCGTCACGCCCGGCAGCCACCACAGCACCAGGCTCACCTGCAGGAACCTCCCCGATTGCCAACGCATCCCAGATACGCAGTTTTTTACCCTGGTAACTCGCCTGCGCAACCGGCCAGGGGTTGAAAGCACGCACCTGACGTTCGATTTCGTCAGCGCCCCGTCCCCAGTCAATGGTTGCTTCTGCCTTGTCCAGTTTGGCGGCATACGTCACCAGCGACTCATCCTGTGGCACGGGGGTCAGTCGACGTGCCGCCAGATCATCAAGATGTCCGGCGAGTAGTTCGGCAGCCAGCAGGCTGAGCCGGTCGTGCAGGGAGCCACCGGTTTCATGCTCGCTGATGTCGGTACGTACCTGTGCCAGCACCGGGCCGGAGTCCAGCCCGACCTCCATTTGCATCAGACATACTCCGGTTTCCCGATCACCAGCCAGAATGGCACGCTGGATCGGTGCCGCACCACGCCAGCGAGGAAGCAGCGAGGCATGCAGGTTAACGCAGCCCAGCGCGGGCATATCCAGCACCGCCCGGGGAAGAATCAGGCCATAAGCCACCACCACCATCAGGTCGGGCTCAAGTGCGGCCAACGTCGATTGTTCGGCACTATCCTTGAGGCCAGGCGGCTGGAAAACCGGAATATCATATTGCATGGCCAACTGCTTGACCGGGCCGGGCCGAAGTTTCCTGCCCCGCCCCGCAGGTCTGTCAGGCTGACTATAGACACCAACGAGCTCATGCCCACTGTCCAGCAGCGCCTGCAGGACAGGGACAGAGAAATCAGGGGTGCCCGCGAAAATAATGCGCATCAGGTCAGCCACGCACGCGTTGCAATTGAAAGCATCTGGTCATGTGCTAGATAACAGGTTCGGCGTGATGTTCGGTCGAATCTTCGTCACTGCCGTGGCGCGCCTGCTTTTCCAGTTTTTTCTGAATGCGGTTGCGCTTCAGCCGGGACAGGTAATCGACGAACAGCTTGCCGTTAAGGTGGTCAATCTCGTGCTGAATACAGACCGCCAGCAAATCTTCGGCCTCGAGTTCGAATAGCTGTCCGTCGCGATCCAGCGCCCGCACGCGAATACGCTCGGCTCGCTTCACAGATTCATATATCCCGGGCACTGACAGACAGCCTTCGTCCATCTCCTCAACACCCTCTTTCTCAAGAATTTTGGGGTTAATGAATACCCATGGCTCAGTCTGCTCCTGGGACAGGTCGATCACCACAACACGCTGGTGGACATCGACCTGGGTGGCCGCCAGGCCGATACCCGGCGCGGCGTACATGGTTTCAAACATGTCATCGACCAGCTGACGCAGGGCATCATCAACCAGACTGACCGGTTTTGCCTTCGTTCGCAGCCGTGAATCGGGAAAATGGAGGATTTCGAGCTTCGCCATGTGATTTTCGTCACAATCAACCAACACTATCGTGAATATACTCTAACATAATGATCGTACGGCCGTTTGCACTATCCCCGCTATTTTGTGGTGAAACAAAATTCGCTACACTCCGCGAGCCGACTGCCGTTAACTATCACCGGATAACTGCGTCAGCGGTGGGCTGGCGCGCAGCACAGACAAAAAACGGAACGTATAAAGGGACGCCCATATGTCGATACTCAAATCGCTGGCGCTGGCTCTGGTTCTTGTAACCACAGCCGTATTCGCCGACCAGGTGGCACTGAAGGAAGGACACCCTGACCGCTACGTGGTCGTCAAGGGGGACACGCTCTGGGATATTTCCGGGACATTCCTCGACAACCCCTGGCTGTGGCCGGAAATCTGGTACGTTAATCCCCAGATCGATAACCCTCACCTGATTTACCCGGGCGATGTGATTAACCTGGTCTATATTGACGGAAAACCGCAACTGCGCATCCAGCGCGGTAAGGGTACCTTCAAACTGTCGCCGACAGCTCGCGCTGAACGGCTGGACAAGGCCATCCCGACCATTCCGATTGACAGCATCCAGCAATTCCTGACACAGCCGCTGGTGGTCGATGAAAATACGATGGAAGACGCGGCTTACGTCGTATCCAGCGCGGGAGAGCACCTGATTGTCGGTGCCGGTGACCGTATCTACGTTCGTGGCATCAGTGCCGACCAGGGCAACCGCTACAACGTATTCCGCCCCGGCGATGCCTATATCGACCCGGACAGCGGGGAAGTGCTCGGCTACGAGGCCCTGTACCTGGGCGATGGACGCACTGAACGCTTTGGCGACCCGTCCACCCTGAAGCTGGACCGTACCACCCGGGAGATCAATATCGGTGATCGTGTTATGCCGATGACCAAGGAAGATGTCTACGCCTACTTCACACCGCACCCGAACGACAGCGATGTCAAAGGCACTATCATCGCCGTCGTTGATGGCGTCAGCCAGATCGGCCAGTACCAGGTTGTCGTCATTAACCGTGGCAAGCGTGAAAACATCGATGTCGGTACTGTGTTCGCCGTCGAACAACGCGGCGACACCATCTCGGACCAGGTCACTGAAGACACCAAGGACAAGGTGAAATTACCCGATGAACGCGCCGGCTTGCTGATGGTGTTCCGCACCTTCGACAAGGTCAGTTTTGGCCTTATCATGAAAGCCACCAGTTCGCT
>CAZVBD010000015.1:0-28035 GCA_964625255.1 uncultured Thiohalobacter sp.
CACGAATTACCAGCCCTGCCCACAACCGCTGCACAAATTCTTCGACTTGCTGCCGACCCTCGCGCCAACGCCAGGCAACTGGCAGATATCATTGAACAGGACCCCGGACTTTCCGCTCAGGTACTGCGCTACGCCAACTCTTCACTGTACGGCTATGCCGGCAGTATAAAAAACCTGCAAACAGCCATCGCGCGGGTGCTGGGTTTTGAATATGTCCTGAATCTCGCACTGGGGTTTTCAATTGGAAAATCACTCAAGGTTCCCCAGGATGGCCCGTTTGGCATGGATGCTTTCTGGCGCCATTCCGTGTTCGCCGCACGCCTGGTGGAAACACTCGGCCAACAGTTGCCCGGCAAGATGCGTCCACCGCGCGGAACGGCCTACCTCGCCGGACTACTGCAAAACCTGGGGCGACTGGTGCTGGGCCACACTTTCCAGCCGGAATTTTTCATTCTCAACCGGTTTTCGCTAGCCAATCCGGAGATGCCAACCTGCGAACTGGAACGCCACGTGCTGGGTGTGACACATGACCAGATCGGTGCCTGGCTGATGGAAGCCTGGGGCTTGCCCGCAGAGCTGACAACGGCGGTTCGCCACCACCACAATACAGATTACTGGGACGCGCACGCGGTTTATCCCCAACTGGTGCTGGTTGCCAACCGCGCACTCGCCCTGCATGGACTGGGAGAGAGCGACGCGGAAGGTATACCGGCGTTCTCATTACAGATGCTGGGACTGGAAGAACAGGATGTTCTCGATGCCACCTCGAAACTCTTTGATAATAAAGAAGAACTTGAAGACCTGGCACAACGACTGGCCGCTTGACGCTCGACGCTCTTTCGCGGTCTAATACCCGGACAATCACCATGTCATCAACGTCCGTGACACCATCAGGCTCATGGCAGGTTTTAGACTCCTCGTTTTTTATACTTGACTAAAAGACTCAAGTATTATTATTATACGTCCCAGGTTCATTAAACGGAGACGCGCACGTTTGTGCAGCGCCTGTAGAGCAGATGAGGCGAATCATGAAACTATCTACGAAAGGTCGTCATGCCATTACGGCAATGATGGAACTGGCATTACGCGATAGCCAGGGTCCTGTCACACTGGCTGATATCTCGGTCGAACAGTCTATTTCCGTGTCCTACCTGGAACAACTGTTTGCCCGTCTGCGTAATAACGGTCTGGTAACAGGTATGCGTGGCCCTGGTGGCGGTTATTGCCTGCGCCGTCCAGCCAGCGAAATTACCATCGCTGAAATTCTCAGCGCTGTTGATGACGCCATGCCGGCACGCCGCGAACGTATCCCGGGTGAAGAATGGCCGCAGAGCGTTATTATGTGGAACCAGCTCAGCACCCGTATCTACGACTATCTTAATGGCCTGACGCTGGCCGAAGTGGTTAACCAGAAAGAAGATTCAAAGGACGGCGATCAGCACGCTGTCGGCTTTGGGTCAGGTTTCCAGCAGACAGCCGCGTAAACGCTGTTCCATTCGATTGAACGAACAGATTTGGAGAAACAAAAATGGCGTACAATGACAAGGTTCTGGATCACTACGAAAACCCCCGTAACGTAGGTTCCTTTGAAAAAGACGATACGGCGGTAGGAACCGGCATGGTTGGTGCGCCGGCCTGTGGTGATGTCATGAAACTGCAAATCAAAGTAGGTGAAAACGGTGTCATTGAGGATGCCAGATTCAAAACCTACGGCTGTGGATCAGCCATTGCTTCCAGCTCACTGCTGACCGAATGGGTCAAGGGCAAAACACTGGAAGAAGCCGGCCAGATCAAGAACAGCGAAATCGCCGAAGAACTGGCCCTGCCGCCGGTCAAGATCCATTGCTCGGTACTGGCCGAAGACGCCATCAAGGCTGCAATTTCTGACTTCCAGCAGAAAAATGGCGCAGAAAAGGTAGCCTGATTCAGCCTGAACAGGTGCCTCAGCAAACAGGTAAAAAGGGCTGCCCGAGGGTAGTCCTTTTTTATGAACGGCATAACAGGTTACGATCTACTCATGGAAGAAGACATTCTTGAACTGTACCCGAACAGCGGCCAGACCCACGCACTGCGGGGACTCTATCTCCAGCAGATTCCCGCCCGGACTGGCCAACCCTTTATCTACACCAACTATATTACCAGCCTGGATGGGCGCATTGCGTTACCCGCGACTGATCGTCGCAGCAGCCTGGTCCCGCCGGCCATTGCAAACCCCCGTGACTGGCGTTTGTTTCAGGAACTTGCCGCCCAGGCTGACCTGCTGATCAGCAGCGCCCGTTATTTCCGCCAGGTGGCTGAACAGGAAGCGCAGGCCGAGCTACCCGTCGGACTCTCACCCGAATTTGACGATCTGCGTGATTGGCGTATTGAACAGGGGCTGTCGCCGCAACCCGATATTGCTGTCTTCAGCGCCAGCCTCAATATCCCGGTTGAGGCGCTGCAAACCTACGCTGGACGCAAGCTCTATATTATTACCGGTGGCAATGCCGACCCGAAACAGGTCGAAGCTATTACCCGGAATAGCCCTGCACAGGTCATCCAGTGCGGTGATGCCCGACACGTCGATGCAACCCAATTGAAAGCTTCACTCGGTGCCCTGGGTTACCAACGCATCTATGCCATTGCAGGTCCGTCCGTACTGCATACCCTGGTTCGCGACAATGCACTCGACCGGCTGTACCTGACCACCGCACACTGTCTGCTGGGTGGAAAGGAATTCGACACCATTGCCTGGGGGCCTGAGTTTTCGCCAGCTCGCAAACTCCCGCTACGCGCCCTGTATCTGGATCAGCACATGCCGGAAGGCGCCGGGCAGACACTTGCCATTTATGGTCGTTAACGAGGACCTTCATGCACAAACGAAAAATCATCCATGATGGCAAGGTAGTCAACCTGGGCATCGAAACCGTCACGCTACCCACCGGCGACATCATGGAACTGGAAGTGGTACGCCACCCCGGTGGTGCGGCGATTGTCGCTATCGATGACCAGCATCGCGTCTGTTTGTTACGCCAATATCGCCATGCGGCCGGCGGCTGGTTGTGGGAATTGCCTGCCGGGAAAATCGACACACCGGAAACGCCCGATCACACCGCCAGGCGGGAACTGCAGGAGGAAGCCGGCCTTGCAGCAGATCACTGGCAATCGCTGGGAAGCTTTTTCTCGACACCTGGCTTTTGTGATGAACGCATCTATCTGTATCTTGCGACAGGACTACACGCTGTGCCCAATGAGCCACATCCACACGAGGTCATTGAAGTCCACTGGAAATCCCTCAGCGAAGCGCTGGATATGTGTAAACGAAACGAAATTGACGATGGTAAAACACTACTGGGGCTGATGCGGGCCGAGGGAGAGAGGCTGTGAAATTCTGTAGCAACTGTGGCGAGTCGGTGGTTCTGCGTATCCCTGAGGGCGATAACCGGGAGCGCTTTATCTGCGATCACTGCCACACTATTCATTACCAGAACCCGAACATTGTCGCCGGCTGCATCCCGGAATGGCAAGGGCGCATCCTGTTATGCAGGCGCGCCATCGAGCCACGCTATGGTCTTTGGACCTTGCCAGCCGGCTTTATGGAGAATGGCGAAACAACCGAACAGGCCGCCATGCGGGAAACCCTGGAGGAGGCCGGTGCAATGATAGAGATTACTGATTTATACGGACTTTTCAGTATTCCGCACATCAGCCAGGTGTATATGCTGTACCACGGTATCGTGGTGAACGGAGACTATGAACCCGGTACAGAAAGCCTTGAGTGCCGGCTATTTGAAGAAAGTGATATTCCGTGGGACAAACTGGCCTTCCCGGTCGTAAAAGAAACCCTGCAACGCTATTTTTCTGACCGGAAACGTGGCAACGGTCTCCCGCTGCAGCGTGGTGAAATCATCAAACACCCACGACGGGAATCCTGAGACAACCGTCGTTCAGGCAACCGCCAGTGAATCCGTCAGCTTTTCGACGCGTTCATGGGTGAAAAGCCAGGCACGCAACAACCGCCTTTGTTCTCCACCGATACCATCAAACATCAGGCCCGCCCCACGTTTGGAATGATGCACCACAACAGCCGGCACGCGCATCCCCCGACTGCCATCAGCGCAAATAAATTCAACTTCGAGATATTCGTTCTTGCGCCACGTTGTGGTGCCGGTATCCACCAACATACCACCAAGCCCAAGGTTGCGGCACTCGGCACTCTGCACAGGCAGACCGTGCTTGTAGAGCATCAATTGAAATTCAATCGGCTTGCGAACACTGCATCGGTGTTCCATCGTATCCTCCTGTGATACTGACTCCCCCGTCGACGCGTTATCGTCACCTCGGCCTTTAACTTTAGGCATGCCACCTTGAACCGTGGAATGATCAGACAAAGTATAGACCCGGCCATCCATTTTGTTAGAAGAACGGGTACACAAACATTACTGGTGTGACATACCCATCCGTCCACTGTTCCCACACGACGCAGAAATATTTTCTCTGCCGGCAGACACCTCGCCGTCCTGTTACCGGCCTCCACGGCATAACCGACGTGCTAAGATAAAAACATCCCTGAACTTCCAAGGAACGCGACTATGCTGACATACCTCCGTATCCTGCTTTATCTTGGCTTGATCACTACCCCCCTGCTTGCCCAGGCGGGAACAGAAGTCGCCGGTATCGAGGTGAACAAAAGCTGCAACGCTGATGATCAGTCGATGAAGCTCAATGGTGCCGGTATTCGCAGCAAGTATTTCTTCAAAATTTATGTGGGCGTCCTGTGCCTCGAACAGTCAGGGCTGGATGACCCGGCTGCCATACTGGCAGCACCTGGCGCCAAACGTATGCAGATGAACATGCTCTACAAGAAGGTCGAGGCTGAAAAAATCACCGAAGGCTGGACAGAGGGTTTCCGCGCCAATCTGGACAAAGCCGCTTTTTTGCACCTGGAACCCCGATTGAAACAGTTCAACGCCCTGTTTCCCGCCCTGCACGAAGGCGATGTCGTCAACATGGACTATCTGCCAGGGCGTGGCACCGAATTGGCGATCAACGGCAAATCACTGGGCATTATCGAAGGTGAAGACTTTTTCAATGCCCTGCTACGCGTCTGGATCGGGACACACCCTGCCGACAAGTCACTTAAGAAGGGACTGCTCGGAAAATAGCCAGCACCTGCCGCGTTATATGCTGAAAAGCTAGTGCCTGGGGCGACGCATTCGCCAGACGCCCCTGGGCTTGGCCAGGTTGACCTTCAGGCTGCGGCCTTCAAACTCGACCCCATCCATGGCACTGACAGCTGTTTCCACCACTTCGTCATCCATTTCGACAAAGGCAAAACCACGCGGTTTTCCTGTGTAGCGATCATTAACCAACTTGACCGATTTGACCTCGCCGTGTGTGGAGAACAACTCACGCAACTGGTCAGATGTTGTGTCAAAGGCGATATTACCGACGTAAATAGATTTCATTTTTATCTCCAACCTCCTGTCAGATTTGCAATGTCTCACCGCCCGTCTTTTCGGCCACTGCAAAATTAAACCAACCTCCATTACTGAAATGCCCACTTCCTCATGTCTGGCACAACTGTGTGCGCAACGTTGGGCAATAAAAAAAGTATAGACCATGCCAATTGCGATTAAAGTCTGGACATTTGTTCAACCCCGTACAGGAAAAACCTGCACGTCAAAACAGGCCGCTCGCAACAAAATCCAGCCAAAGGCGGCTGAAACGCGTGGCCCTGCCCTGGGATTCCCCCTTTATTCCGCCAATTCGTGTATAATTTCCGCTCTTTTACTCGCGAGAAAATCCCGTGATCGAACGACTTCGTAATATTGCCATCATCGCCCATGTTGACCATGGAAAAACCACACTGGTCGACCAGCTTCTTGTGCAGTCCGGCACACTCGGTGATCGAGCCGATGCGCCTGAGCGGGTGATGGACTCCAACGATCTTGAACGTGAGCGCGGGATCACCATTCTGTCGAAAAACACCGCGATCGAATGGAGCGGCTACCACATCAATATCGTCGACACGCCTGGACACGCGGATTTCGGCGGTGAAGTGGAACGTGTGCTGTCGATGGTGGACTCGGTGTTGTTGTTGGTGGATGCCGTGGAAGGCCCCATGCCACAGACCCGCTTCGTCACCCAGAAAGCGCTGGCGCAGGGACTGAAGCCTATCGTGGTCATCAACAAAATTGATCGTCCCGGCGCACGTCCGGACTGGGTACTGGACCAGACCTTTGACCTGTTTGATCGCCTTGGCGCCACCGACGAGCAACTGGATTTCTCCGTGGTCTATGCATCCGGCCTGCAGGGTTATGCCGGCCTTGACGCCGAAATCCGCGATGGCGACATGACACCCTTGTTCGAAGTCATTGTCAGCACTGTGCCAGCTCCGGTGGTTGACACGGAAGGCCCGTTCCAGATGCAGGTCAGCTCGCTCGACTACAACAGCTATGTTGGCGTCATCGGCATTGGCCGTATCGCGCGCGGACGCGTCAGCACCAACACCCAGGTCACTGTGGTCGATATCGAAGGCAAGCAACGCAATGCGCGCATCCTGCAGATCAACGGTTTCCTCGGACTGGAGCGTATTGAAGTCCCGGAAGCACGCGCCGGTGACATTATCGCCTTTACCGGCATCGACGGTCTGGGTATTTCCGATACCCTGTGCGATCCAGCCTGTGTGGAAGCCCTGCCGCCACTGAGTATCGACGAACCTACCATCAGTATGACTTTCCAGGTCAATAACTCCCCCTTCTGTGGCCGCGAAGGAAAATTCGTCACCTCGCGACAGATTCGTGAACGCCTTGACCGGGAACTGGTGCACAACGTGGCACTGCGTGTCGAAAACACCGAAGATCCCGACAGGTTTCGCGTCTCCGGCCGCGGTGAGTTACACCTGTCCATTCTCATTGAAACCATGCGCCGCGAAGGTTTCGAACTGGGCGTATCACGCCCGGAAGTTATCTACCGGGAAGTCGATGGCGTCGTGGAAGAACCCTACGAACAACTGACCGTCGACGTCGAGGAACAACACCAGGGCACGGTGATGGAAAAACTGGGTGAACGTGGTGCCGATCTGCGCGACATGGCGCCGGACGGCAATGGCCGGGTACGCCTGGAATTTATCATTCCGTCACGTGGTCTGATTGGCTTCCGTACCGAGTTCCTCACCGCCACCCAGGGCAGTGGCCTGATATACAACGTATTCGCCCACTATGCCCCGGCAAAAAAAGGCAACTTCGGTCAACGTATCAACGGCGTACTGATCGCCAATGGTGCCGGCAAGGCACTGGCTTACGCCCTGTTCAATTTGCAGGAACGTGGCCGCCTGTTCGTCGGGCACGCACAGCCCGTATACGAAGGTATGCTTGTCGGTATTCACACCCGCGATAATGATCTGGTCGTCAATCCGCTGAAAGCCAAGCAACTGAACAACATCCGCGCGGCCGGTACCGATGAGAACCTGATCCTTACACCCCCTATCCGCATGACGCTGGAGCAAGCGCTGGAATTTATTGACGACGACGAACTGGTCGAAGTCACACCACAAAATATCCGCCTGCGCAAGAAACTGTTACTGGAACACGAGCGCAAACGTGCCGCTCGCGCCAGCTAGGGCGAGCGCCCCGCCCACCACAGGCGTAACCGCAACCCGATTTCCGTGGTATAGCCCACCTCGACAAATCGCACCTGGTTATCGGCATCAATAATGATGCTGGTTGGAACACCGTTAATACCGTAACGCCTGCTCAATACAGAGGATGGATCGGGGATAACCGGGTAACTGACACCTTGCTTCGCCATCCACTCGACAAGTTTCTCTGCCGACATATCATCAATAGAAACCGTCAACACGGCATGATCTTCCGAGAGACGCTGGATATTGTTCTGCTCAACACGGCATACCGGGCACCAGGTCGCCCAGAAATGCAACAACAGGGGGCGATCCTGAAAGGTTGCCAGTGAAACCGGCGTCCCATCCAGCAACACCGCCTCGAACGCCGGGGCAGGCCCCTGGACGGCATCCCGGGTCTGATACGCACGCACTGCGACTACAACCAGGACTAATAATACTGCTTCGACAAGATACCGCGTCCAGCGACGTTTTCGCGGCGTTGTTGTATCAGAACAGGAATCCGGATTTTTTTTCATACAATATTTTGGCGACTGGTTCACAGAACACGGTGGAACGAAAGCCTAGTCTGGAAGTCGGTTAGAGGAGTTGCGGTGAATGTTATCACTATTCCGACAGTTTTCAGCCTGTTCATGTGGCATCCTGCTAGCCATCAGCTATACGCAAGCCTGTGCCGAATCCGGTATGCGTGCATCCCTGAATTCAGCGCCTCACGGGGCACATGACGAAATGATCGCCTATGTTCCCCGCCAACTGGCAGAAACGCCTCCCGTTGCACTCGCGAAAATCAACATTGCAGTCTACCGCGCCAAACAACTGACCGAACAGCAACTCTGTGCCGGAAAATGGACGCCTCGCGGCGCGCTGCTATACCAGCAAGGCCCGGAAGCTGCTGGTCCCCGGCCATACAGCAACAATGATAGCGGCAACCGCAACTCATGGTATTTTCAAACCTTCCGTCATCCCCAGGAGCTGGTTTGCCCCGACATTACGCGCGCAGAATATTTTCTGGAAATGAGCCGTCATCTACCTGAATGGATCAGCGTGCGACCTGCTGGACAGACGACAACGTTCAGACTCGGTCAGGTATTTACAGAAGGCCAACATTCACTCGCTGCTCGCTAATGCTTTGCCACTGACCAGATCCTTTAGCGTGCAACCCGCCATCGCATCGTGTGCTGCCTTGTTCACAACCGCCAGCAGTCGCTCAACCTGAACTTCACCCGGTAAGGTATCGGCAGTGAGCAACCGGTTTTCTCCTGCACTGCGTGCAATGTCATACAACTGCGTCACCAGGATGGTATCTATATCACGTCGTGGCAGATAGGCCGGTCGGTCATCGCAGGTTTCTGATAAAAAACCGCTATCAACCATCAACCGCAAGATTTTGTTTACCGGCTGCATCGGTAACCCAAGATGCTGCACCAGGCCCTCAAGCGTCCAGGGTTCCTTATTATGACAATGGTGCGCTGCAACCAGATACATCAACTGCAATACCAGTCTCTCCTGCAAGCGACTACTCAGCTGCAATCTCACCGGTTCGCGCGTCAGATATTGAGGGTACTGGATATAAAACGCGACCTGCGCGCCCAGTAGCAGAATAAGCCAGCTCAGATACAACCAGATAAGCAGCAACACCAGAATGGCAAACCCGGAATAAATTGCTGCGTAATTTGGTGAAGTCGCAACGAATGCCGCAAAAATCCAGCCACTGGTTTGCCACAACACGCCGGCAACAACACCACCGACCAGGGCCGGGACTACTTTCACGCGTGTATTGGGTATAAAAATATAAATGAAAGTAAACGTCACGATGACCAGCAGATAGGGAATTAATTTGCCGGTCAGAACCAGCATATGACCGATTGGCTCCACTTCCATCAAACGTTGAACAGCGCTGTGACTGGTGATCGTTGCCGTTAACCCTACTGCGGCAAACATCAATACCGGGCCGATCAGAATAACACTGAGGTAACTGGAAAAACGCTGAGCCAGACCTCGCAAACGGTCTACCTGCCATACATAATTAAATGACGATTCGACTTTTTGTGTAAGAGAAACAACAGTGTAGAGAAGGAACACAAGCCCCAGCGAACCCAGCACGCCAACTTTTATATTCTCCACAAAGCCAATCACATTACTGGAAATTTCCAGTCCACGCGGCCCCAAAGGTGCAAGCACATTCGCCAATATGGGTTCGAGCTGATTGTGTACACCAAAACCTTTCAACACCGAGAAGCTGACAGCCAATAAAGGAACCGTTGATAGCAATGTCGTGTACACAAGACTCATCGCTCTCAGATTGAGTTGTCCACCCAACAACTGGCGCAATACAACAACCAACATGCGAACAGGAAGAACTAACCATCGTTCATCACGACCGAGTTCGCGAAGATCATCACGCCATAACCAGTCAGTAAAGCGAGTGTAAAGATGTAATAACGGATGAGTCATACCCTCAGCCTCTTGTTTGGAAAATGTTGCACCTACGCAACGCTTAACAAAATAGAACCTCTTTCACTGCCGAAAATACAGCATATTCAAAAAAATATTTTTACTTCATTTCTTCCTTGAATTCGGCTTGCAGAACAACATATACCACTACACCTGAATACTTCACGGAAATTACAGTATGTTATAAAACTCTACTATTTACTTATAAAGTCAACCCGCATCAAAAATACAGCCCGTTCAATGACGTGCTTTGTTTATGCATCAACACATAAACAAACCCCGCAAGTTACACCGCAATCATAGAGCTAATTATTACCTAGGTGTTGTAATTTGTTCTTTTTTCATTAAAGTTTTAAATGTAAACGCCGTTACGTAGCGCGAATCATATCTTGAAGGAGGTATTCCTCATGGCAGCGAGAAAGAAAACCGTTAAACGCAAAGCAACCGCCAAAAAGAAAAAGGTGGTTGCCAAGAAGAGAAAAGTAGCACCGAAGAAGAAACGTGCAGCAAGCAAGAAGAAAGTTGCAAAGAAGAAAACTTCGAAGAAAAAAGCTTCGAAGAAAAAGGTAGCCAAGAAAAAAGCTTCCAAGAAGAAAGCTTCCAAGAAACGGGTAGCCAAGAAAAAGGCTTCCAAGAAAAAAGCTTCGAAGAAAAAGGCAGCCAAGAAAAAGGCTTCCAAGAAAAAAGCTTCGAAGAAAAAGGTAGCCAAGAAACGGGCTTCCAAGAAAAAGGCCCGTCGTCGTTAATAGGCGCGCCCTGTGAAAAAGGCCTGCTTACGCAGGCCTTTTTTATTTTGCAACCTGTTGTTAAGCATAGAATATATCTAAAGATTCTCTGGTTAATCCGTCATACCGGCGAAAGCCGGTATCTATCACGCTGAAACCACTGGATTCTGGTATACACCGATGACGGGGACAGGATTAATCAGAGCCTCCCCAAAATCTCAGTCATTCAGCGACTTCAGCACCCTCTAATTACTTCCATCGCTACCCGGCGGTGAACAGCATCACTATATTCAATATAAATATTAATTAATTACCTTGAATGACAGCAGCTTACTAAAGATCCATGCTATCTGGCCGAAAGTGACCCTGTAACCTTATTTTCATAATTGGCCGGGTTGGTAACATGGCAGATTCAGAAGCGGGCAAGACAACACTCATGGTGGTCGATGACTCACGCCTCATGCGCGTGGCGGCTCGCAAGATCCTGAAGAATGACTTCACGATTATTGAGGCCGCCGATGGTGAAGAAGCCTGGGAAACACTTCAGCAGCATTCAGACATTGCGTTGGTAATGTCCGACCTGTCGATGCCCAATCTCGATGGCCTTGGTTTGCTGAAACGCATTCGCGAATCCCGTTTCAGTGAACTCCCTGTCATTATTATTACCGGCGCCGAAGATGACGACGGCAGCAAACAGAATGCGCTTGCCTCGGGTGCCAGTGATTTCATCACCAAACCTTTCGAATCCATCCAGTTACTGGCACGCGTAAAAGCCCAGGCACGCCAGAAAGATACACAGGAGGCATTGCAGCAAAGCGAAGCCGAGAAACAACAACTGCATGAAACCAGTCAGCTCGACCCCCTCACCGGTCTGGCCAACAAGCGTGCTTTCACCAATTACCTGGAAGAAAACCTGGCCTATGCCACGCGCCACCACGCCGAACTCTCGTTGCTACTGGTTCGTATCGACAAATACAAGATATTGTATCTGCGACGTGGCAAACAGGTAGCGGAAACCCTGTCCAGAAAGCTTGCCGAAACTTTGTGCGTAGATCGGCGGCGGGAAGATACTGTTGGCCGTATTGCGCTGGATGTTTTCGGCATTCTACTGCCTTCCGCCAACCTGCCAGGCTCAAAACGTGTTCTCCACCAACTGACTGAAGCCATCAAACAGATGGAAATCCGTGTCGATGGAGAACAAGTCCCGTTCAACGTAAGCTTTGGCCTGTGTAATGTGGATATCCGCGCAGGTATTCGCGCGGATGAAGTGCTCGCGCTTGCGGAGGCGGAATTACCCACACCGTCCTCCCTGACAGCACCGCCCACTCGCCAAGCGACCAAAAACCCGAAACAGGTCAGGACAGCGGAGAAAGCTCTGCCTGCCGCAGTGATCGCACCCAAACCGGAAAAACGCTGTGCAGCCACATCGGCAGATATTCAGTATGCACTCAATGCCCTGGCCAGCAATGCCCGACCGGTTGCTTCAGCGGATGATCTGATGCGAGGCGTCCTGCCCATACTGGACAACTGGAATCACTCGCACAACCAGCAACATGACAGTCTGATAAATGCGCTACGTGCGGCACTCAACGCCGAAAAAAGCCCGGAAACAGCAACGACACAGCCCCGGCAACCACCCGAATTACTGGTCGACTGACACACCGCCAGCACAACCGGCCAGCCCCCTCCTGGCGGCGGGCCGCACGATAATCCCGCCGCACCATGCAATATTCTACCCAAACCGCTAGAATACGCGCCTGCAACTATCCAGCCACGCCATTTTCCGGCCATGACTACAGTGACGGCATCCATCTTGACTCAAGACAGACAATCCAGTTTTAGCTACGAAGAACTTCTCTCCTGCGGGCACGGTGAACTGTTCGGCCCCGGCAATGCCCGGCTGCCACTGCCTCCCATGCTGATGTTCGACCGCATTACCCATATCAGTGATGAAGGTGGCACCCACGGCAAGGGAGAAATTATTGCCGAACTCGATATCAAACCCGACCTGTGGTTCTTCGGCTGCCACTTTGAATCAGACCCGGTCATGCCGGGCTGCCTGGGACTGGATGCCATGTGGCAATTGATCGGCTTCCACCTGGGCTGGCTCGGTGGGCCGGGGCGCGGTCGTGCACTGGGATCGGGTGAAGTCAAATTCAGCGGTCAGGTGACACCTGACGCGAAACGGCTTACCTACCGGATCGACCTCAGGCGTGTCATTCAGCGCAAGCTGTACATGGGTATAGGCGATGCCTGCATGGATGTCGATGGCAAGGAAATCTATCACGCAAAAAGCTTGCGTGTCGGATTGTTTACTTCTACTGAAAATTTTTAGGATTTATTGTTATGCGACGCGTTGTAATTACAGGCATGGGCATTACGTCCAGCATCGGCACCAGCCAACAACAGGTTCTGGAATCCCTGCAACAGGGGAAATCCGGTATTGTCTTTGCACCGGAGTATGCGGAACGTGGCTTCCGCAGCCACATTCACGGTGCTGTAGATATTGATCTGGACGGTCTCATTAACCGCAAGTTACGGCGCTTTATGGGTGACAGCGCCGCCTACAATTACCTGGCAATGAAAGACGCCATTGAGGATTCCGGACTGGAAGAAGACCAGATTTCCAATCCACGCACCGGCCTGATCGCCGGCTCCGGCGGCACATCAACCTCCAATGTTGCGCTGGCACTCGACCTGCTGAAAGAAAAAGGCGCCAGAAAAGTTGGACCCTTCATGGTGCCTCGTACCATGGGCAGCAGTAATTCGGCGTGCTTGTCCACCGCCTACAAGATCAAGGGCGTGAACTACTCCATCAGCTCGGCCTGTTCCACCAGCGCGCATTGCATCGGCAACGGCTGCGAACTGATCCAGATGGGCAAGCAGGACATTATCTTCGCCGGTGGTGGTGAGGAGTTGCACTGGAGCCTGACGTTGTTGTTTGACGCCATGGGCGCCCTGTCATCAAAGTATAACGATGCCCCCGAAACTGCCTCACGCGCCTACGATGAATCCCGTGACGGCTTCGTCATCGCTGGTGGTGGCGGCATGCTGGTACTGGAAGAGCTGGAACACGCGAAAGCCCGTGACGCGAAAATCTACGCAGAAGTTATTGGCTACGGTGCCACCTCTGATGGTTATGACATGGTCCAGCCCTCCGGAGAAGGTGCCGTACGCTGCATGCGTCAGGCCATGGGCGACAACGACATCACCATCGACTATATCAATGCCCACGGCACCAGTACGCCGGTCGGCGACACGCGGGAGCTTGAAGCCATCAAGGAAGTCTTTGCTGACGACATTCCCGCTATCAGCTCCACCAAGTCGCTCACCGGGCATTCACTCGGTGCCGCAGGTGTACAGGAAGCCATTTATTCGTTGCTTATGCTGGAAAATGATTTCATCTGCGCCTCGGCCAATATCCAGCAGATCGATCCGGTCGCAAAGGACTTCCCCATCCAGCGCGAGCGCAAGGATAACGCCGGTCTGCGCACGGTGATGTCCAACAGCTTCGGCTTTGGCGGCACCAACGCTTCGCTGATTATGCAAAAGCTGGAAAACTGAAACATCAAATGAAGCTCAGCCACTGGCAAGTGCCTTCCAGGCCTTGTCCAGCCGCTGTGGCGATACCTTGTCGGCCGTACCCAGTTCCTGTGCAAAGAGAGAAACCCGCAGTTCCTCGATCAGCCAACGGAATGAGGCCAGTTGTTCAGGACTGACACGGCCCTTGGTCAGGGCCTGCTCATAGCGGGACTGGTAGTCCTGTACAACCAGCGCCTGCTTTCTGTCCCGTTCAACATGACCCGGCAGCTTTTCCAGTCGAATAACCGCAGCACGCAGATAAACGGCCAGCCGTGGCAGACGTAACAAGGGCGTTGCTGAAAGAAACCCAGGGTAGACAATAGCGTCAGCCTGCGTGTGAAGCTCATTCATCGCTGACAGTAATTGTGGTGATACCGAACCCTTCAAACCACGATTAAGCTGCTGGTAGGCCTGCAGGGCATCGTGACTGTAGCGGCCTATATCCACGGCAAGCTCAAGCAGACGTGCCTTGCCGGATTCAAGCCGCTGGCGGTATATCGCCTCATCGCGCACTGGCAGTGGGTCGTCCATAAAAGCTGCCTGCAATACCGCCTGTTCCAGGTCGGCCTGCAAGACGTCAGCCGACCCCAGCGGGCTGAACCACAACACCTGTTTCTGCAACGCCTCCACACTACGCGGCACTTCGCGCAGACGCCGGCCTGCATTCACACGAAACAACGCTAACAGCCCGTCGCGGTGCGCGATAGCGGCCGCGCCCGGATTATCGAATAAGCGCAGGTCAATCCTGTCATCCGTCTTCTGCAGCGCTGGCCAGGCTTGTAATGTGATGCCATTCTGCCCTATCTCAATCGATTCGGGCAGATCACCAAAGTCCCAGTCACGTATGTCGATGTGCTCGAAACGGGCATCAGCCACGCGGGTAAAACCGCTTTGCGCCTGCTTTCCAAATTTTTGTTTCAGCACTTCCAGGTCTCGATCACTGCCGAGTGTTTTCCCCTGCTCATCGATCAGTTCAAACCAGACAAACAGATGACGTGGCAAGAGTTCCGGCCGCCAGGCCGAGCGTGGAACATCGATCTGTGTCATGCGGCTCAGATGTGTTGCAAGCATCTCCAGCAGATCACCCTCACGCTGTTTTATTGCCTGCAGACAGGCGCGGGCGAAGTCCGGCGCAGGGACAAAATGGCGACGTAGTGTCTTGGGCAGTGACTTGATCAACAGCGCCACTTTTTCCTGAACCAGGCCCGGCACCAGCCATTCAAAATCTTCAGGCACTAACTGGTTGAGTGCCGCCAGCGGGATTTTCACGCATACACCATCGTCCTCATCACCGGGGGAAAACCGGTAACTCACCTCAAGCTGTAAACCCCGCACACACCACTGTGAGGGAAACGCCTGCTCATCCACAGTCTCCGCTCCCTGGCGCATGACCGTTTCCCGATCCAGGTGCAGCCGCTGCGGGTTTTCTGATACGACCTTTTCCCACCAGCGATTGAAACGCGGCCCGTCATAGACATCTTCCGGCAGGCGCTCATCGAAGAAGCTGAACAGTTCTTCCTCATCGACCAGCACATCACGACGACGTGCCCGGGATTCGAGTTGATCGAGTTCAGCGAGTAGTGCGCGGTTATGCTCCGCAAAAGGTGCACGGGTATCGAACAAGCCTTCTACCAGCGCATGACGAATAAACAAACTTCGTGCAGTCACCGGATCAATCGGTCCGTAGTTGACCTTGCGCCGGTTTACCAGCGGCAAGCCGTACAGGGTAACGCGCTCGAACGCGACAACCTGTGCCCGTTTCTTTTCCCAGTGCGGGTCTGAATACTGAAACTTGAGCAGGGGTTTCGCCAGTGGCTCCACCCAGGCCGGGTCGATGGCTGCCACGGTTCGCAGATAGCGGCGACCGGTTTCAACAAGTTCGGCCGCAACGACCCAGCCGGGTTTCTTTTTAACCAGCGCGGACCCGGGAAACAAGGTAAAACGAAGATTACGCGCCCCCTGGTATTCACCCGGCTCGGCCTGAAAAGCGACATTACCAAGCAGACCACTGAGCAGGGCACAATGGATAGCCCGGTAATCTGCCTTCGTGGTATTACAGTGCATGCCCATACCGGTAATCTGCTCGTGCAACTGGCGGTGAATATCTGCCCACTCACGCATGCGCAGCCAGGAAATGAAATGTTCACGGCACCATTTGCGCAATTTGTTCTGTGACAAATGACGCGCCTGCTCCTTCCAGGCATGCCACAGCTTCAGGTAAGACAGAAAATCTGACTTGTCGTCCCGGAACAGTGCATGTTTCTCATCAGCCGCCTGTGCCTTGTCCAGTGGCCGGTCGCGCGGATCGGCAGCTTCCAGCACAGCGACAATCACCAGCACCTCAGTGAGGCAGTTCTGCTCACGCGCAGCGAGGATAATACGTGCCAGACGTGGATCCAGTGGCAAGCGTGAGAGTTCACGACCCCGTGGCGTCAACTGTTCCTGTGTATCGACAGCACCCAGCTCGTGAAGCAGCTTGTAACCATCGCGGACCAGACGGGCATCCGGTGGATCAACGAAAGGAAAGGCCTCCACATCACCCAGCTTCAGGGCCGCCATTTTCAGAATGACCGCAGCAAGGTTGGTACGCTGTATTTCCGGTGCAGTGAACGCCGCGCGTGAAACAAAATCCGCTTCGCTGTACAGGCGAATACAGATGCCAGCCTGTACACGACCACAACGACCGGAACGCTGGTTGGCTGATGCCTGTGAAACAGCCTCAATCGGCAGCCGCTGCACCTTGGTGCGGTAGCTGTAACGACTGATACGCGCCAGCCCGGTATCGATTACGTAGCGAATACCCGGTACGGTCAGCGACGTCTCCGCCACGTTGGTGGCCAGTACAATGCGCCGCCCCTTGTGTGTTCGAAACACCTGGCTCTGCTGCTGTGCCGACAGGCGTGCATACAACGGCATGATTTCCGTATGTGCCGGATGGTGCTTGCGCAACAACTCACTGGTTTCACGAATGGCACGTTCACCTGGCAGGAACACCAGAATATCGCCCTGGCCTTCACTGGCCAGTTCATCAACAGCATCAACGATTGCCTGGGTACGGCTGCGATCCTGCTGATCCTCATCTTCACCGTTGACCGGCCGGTAGCGAATCTCCACGGGGAACGTGCGCCCGAAAACCTCGACCACCGGCGCATCATCAAAGTGCCGGGAGAATCGCTGTGGATCGATGGTGGCCGAGGTAATGATGATTTTCAGATCCGGCCGCCTGGGCAGCAGGCGGCGCAGATAGCCCAGCATGAAATCAACGTTGAGGCTACGTTCGTGTGCTTCATCGATAATCAAGGTGTCGTATTCGCGCAGCTCGGGGTCGGACTGGATCTCGGCCAGCAGAATCCCGTCCGTCATAATCTTGATATAGCTGCTGTCGCGCACACGATCCTGGAAGCGGACCTTGTAACCCACCGCCTCACCCAGCGGACAATGCAGCTCCTCGGCAATACGTGCGGCCAGGCTGCGGGCCGCAATACGCCGTGGCTGGGTATGGCCGATCTTGCCGCGCGTACCACGCCCCAGTTCCAGGCACAGCTTGGGCAGCTGCGTCGTTTTTCCGGAGCCGGTTTCACCACACAGAATAATCACTTGATGCGCAGCGAGGGTTTCCAGCAGGGTTTTGCGCTGCTCGACTACTGGCAGTGGCAGGGCATACTCAGGTTTCGGCAAGGACGCAAGCCTCAGGGTCACCTGCTGCCGGGACGATGCCATTGCCTTGTCCAGCGAGGCAAGGCCCTGGTCAATCGGCTGGCCACGCTGCACACGCCGGCGCAGGCCGGCAATTTTTTTCGCCAGAGCGGGAATATCCCGTGCCAGACAATCATCCAGTTGTTGTTGCAACCCGTCCAGGGCAGTTTGCCCGGCACGGACTATTGACTCTGTCATGTCAAACCTGTGTGGCCACCAGAGACAGCATCGGCAACCTCACATGGATGGTCGCCGTGGCTGAATCGGGGTACATTGTACACTGCGAGCACCCTATGGGTTGAACGTTGACAGACCCGGCACTGTCGTACGGCACAAGCCCCCAGCATTCGGAATCACCATGAAAACACTGATACACAAACGTCGCTTCCTCATAAACTGTTTCATGACAGGCATCATCTCCCTGTTAACAGCAGCCTCGCCGGTCATGGCAGAACCTCTGTTTGGTGACCCTGAACACAAAGTGGTCTATCAGTTCAACAAGGCTGACCCTGACTATATGGAACATGTCCTGTTCTCGGTTGGGGCACTGCTGCGCAAATACGGTGACAATATCCATATCGTCGTAACTGCCATCGGACCGGGCATCCATATTCTCGGCAAGAATCCGCTACGACCTGTTCCCGATATCATTAAACAACGTGTATCCAGCCTTGCCTCCTATGGCGTTTCCTTTCACGCCTGCGGCAATACCATGAAGTCACTTGGCTGGACAGAAAAGGATATGCTCGACTTTGCCGACATAGTGGAAATCGGTGCCGATGACCTGATGCTGTTACAGGAGCAGGGCTACAGCTATATCAGCTGGTAAGCTTTGCTATATAATCCCTCTGCCCTGAACCCATAATAAGGCGCCATCAGCGTCAGCCGGGGCAGTACTGCGCCCGATTATATCGCAGTGCTCAACCAGAATAATGACCATTAAAGTGAGGACGTATGAAGACAACCTACCTATCTGCACTGGTGCTGCTGGCATCAGCAAGCGCTATACCATTTGAAAGTATGGCTGCCGGCAACGCAGCCGCAGGCAAGGCCAAAGCGGCCACCTGCATGGGCTGCCACGGCATACCCAGCTATAACAATGCATACCCCAGTTATCACGTTCCCCGGCTAGGCGGACAACACGCGCAGTACCTGGTATCTGCCCTGCAGGCCTACAAGGCAGGCAAACGATCACATAAAACCATGCAGGCCCAGGCTTCGACCCTGAGCGATCAGGACATGGAAGATATCGCCGCCTTTTTCGCTGCCCGTCGCAAGTAACAACCTGCATAATCCAGTTGAGGAACAATTGATGAAACGCCTTACCAACCCGATTTTTGTTTTTACACTACTCAGTGCGATGAGCGTGAATGTACAAGCCGGTGGCAATGCCGATGCCGGCAAAACCCTCGCTGCACAACAATGCGCATCCTGCCATGCTGCCGATGGCAACAGCACCGATCCGCAATTCCCCCGCCTCGCCGGACAACACGCTAACTATATCGTCCGTGCCCTGCTCGATTACAAAAGCGGCGCACGCTCCAACCCGATCATGAAAGGATTTTCCGCCGGACTGTCGGAGCAGGATATGAAAAACGTCGGCGCCTGGTTTTCCAGCCAGCCCGGTGTTGTCACCCCGACGCCGTAACATAGCCCCTGAAATGAACTAAAAAGGGACAAAAATTCGATTTTTTGTCCCTTTTTTCTTGACATCTCCCGAAACCCTGCGAGACTTGCCCGAATATTGCTCATCCGGGCAGGGAGTATCCGTGACGCAAGACTCGTTCAGCCGTCAGCAGGCCGCCGCCATTACTGGGCTGAGTCCACGTCAGTTGGGTTACTGGCGCAAAACCGGTCTGGTTGTCCCGGCCACACGTACAAACGGTGGTCACGCCCGTTACACCTTCACCGATCTCATTGCACTGCGCGCCGCAAAACGGCTGCTTGATGCCAACATTTCCCTGCAACGTATTCGCAAGTGTCTGCAGTCCCTCACAGGTTTTCTTCCCACCGCAAATCAACCGCTGGTGGAACTGTCGCTGGTGGTCACCGGTGATGTGGTACTGGTATTTCACGGTGAACGCGCCTTTGATGCGTTGACCGGACAGGAATGGGTCTTTCCAATCGCCGAACTGGCGAAAGAAGTGGAGCAGTTGCAGCAGGTTCACCCGGAACAGGGAGAATTATTTCCTGCTGCCATGGAAAAGCTGGAGGAATACGCCTGAACTAATGACAGCAATACAGGCTAACAGCAATACAGGCCTGGTGGTGAAGCACCTGGGTGACATACATCAACAGCGATGCCCACGCTGACACTATTCCCATGCTAACTGACACGATGACCGAGGATATGACCATGAAAGAACATGCCGAACAGGTCCGGCGCCAGATGGTCGTGCTGACCTTTGACGATATTGACTGCCAACGCCTGCAGATAGCCGGTGATTTCAACGACTGGATACCGGATCGTGATATCGAAACCCGCAATATCAACGGACACTGGCAAAAAGTCTTTACCGCCGAACCCGGTGTTTACGAATACCGATTGCTCATTGACGGTAAATGGCAGGCAGATCCGACCAATCCTGCCGAAATCCCCAATGAACTGGGCGGCATCAACTCACTACTCCAGGTCCCGGTGCACCACTGATGGCCAGCCAGCTCAGCCCTGTGTGGCAGCGCAAATCCACTTCCTCCGATCGTCTGGCACGAATCAGCGCACGCTTTCTCAACGATACTCCGGAAACACCGGATAGCGAAGGCGCCTGCCAGATGATCCCTTTTCTTCTCGATAATGCCGGGCAGAGCTGGATAACACATGACCTCTGCCAGGTACTCAGCCAGCGTGGGCACAAGAGCGTACTCTGTCACCTCGATGAACCCATGGTTGGTGATTCCCGGGATTTATCCGGTGAACCGGGAGTGCGAACTGAGGGGAATCAGTACTGTCTGATACCCGTCACCTCGGTAGAAACCGTCAGGGCCGCACGCTTTGACCATATCATTTTGCTGGTACCGGCGACCCTCGACGGTATCCGTAACGCCTACCGACATATCAAATTTCTGAATGCAGAACAACCCACAGAAACCGGTATTGTTATCGTCGGACCGCGTGACCAGCATGCGGCATGGCGCTATTTCCGTAAACTGGCGGTTGCCTCGTTGCGCTATCTCGATGTACCACTTCTGAATCTCGGCTTTTTGCCGGAACAGGTCACACCACAACACGGCCCGGTCAACCATCATCGCAAAAACTTTCTTGCGCGCATCAGTGAACGCCTGGTTCGCAGTGGTTTTTATCTGTCTGCATCAGACCGTTCTGCAACGGGATAAGTCTTATGAAGCTTTGTATTGAAACAGCTGAATCCTGCGACTGTGAGGAGCTGCGTACACTGATCATCGACGCAGCGGAACAACTGCTGGGGGCCGGCCATACCCTGCTGGAAGCCAAACTGCCGTGGGACGGTCACCCTGTGTTGTTTTCAGACACCGATGGCCACCCGGTATTGATCAGCTTCGACGCGGAACAAAGTCAGGCAGCGTTACTGAACGGCCTGAAGACCAGCGAACAACTTTCCAATGCCCTGCCCTGGGTCAACCAGGTCTATGAAGCACTGGGCAACCGGCAGCTCCCCATACGCCTGATTGTGGTAAGCCGCAGCTATCCACCCGGCAGTGAAACCATTCTGTCAAACTGCCCGCAACTGACCCTGTACCGTTACCGGACACTCAGCATCAATGGTGAAACCGGGCTTTGGCTGGAACAACTGGACCGTCAACCCGGGGATAGCTCAACAAGCAATGCAAAACCACGCGCCATCCCGGACGCTGCACCACCAACAGCAGCACCGGAAACAGACACAGAACCCCCTCAGCTCACCACAGGCAATGAACTGCCACCACTGAGTGAGGAAGAATCTGCCTTTTTCCAGCAGCTCTGACGCAAGCTGTCAGGTCATTGTTCAGGCAGCAAGCTGGGCGATCAACTCATCCTGGCGCTCATCCAGAACCCGCATCAACTGTTCACGCCGGGTTCCAACCGCTTCAAACCAGTCCATCACCGGCAACTGCAACGCATCGAGCTGCGAGACAAGGTCATCGATGCGCTGCGGCATCTTCTCCAGTACTTCGGTACGTTGTGCCGGTTTCATTGCATCAAGCGCCTTGCGTAACTCGGACAGACCAAAGGCAACATGATCGAGTTCGTCCTGGAGTGGTATGCGCAATGATTCACGCGTACCGGGATCGGCAAGTGGAACAACCTGTTCAACCGCCTGTGAGCCAAGCGCCTCAATCACGAGATAAAGATCGACAAGAAAATCCACCCAGTCGAGCTCACGAAAATGAGCATGCAGGCGATCAAGTTCAGCGGGAGGAATAACCGGTTGCGTATCAATGCCAAATTTTGCAATCCAGTCCTTCTGGATGCTGACATGCCGGCATTCATCCCCGACCTGTTTGGCAAGACCCATGCGGGCCTCATTATCAGGTGCCGTGGCAATACGTGCCGCACACACTTCCATGATAAATTGATCAATCTGGGTGTAGAGTACAAGCAGATGCCCCATTGCACGGGCATAACCTGGATCAGCGTGAAGCATACTCATGCGCGTTCTCCTGAAGAAAAGACAGTGACAAAACCACACTATCCCCGAATTATGACGGGGTACCGGGAGTACAGATTTTTAGCGCCGGGTCTTTAGTTGACCGCAGACATGAGCGCAGTGACAAACAGCACCCATGCAATAGAAGCAATAAACAGCGCGGAAACACGACTTTTAAAATTGTGGTGGGTCATCTCTCCTGCTCCTTGCCAGAGGGTAATAGGGCGAACTCCTGTAATGCCGTACCACAGTCTGAAACTGTGACCGGGAATTTTCAGCATCGTTCCCGTGCGATATGGTTTATCGCAAAGTCCTTTAGGGTGCAACCGATGTTTGTTGAATGGCGAAAAATGTGTCTGGTTTTGGCGACAGTTTTAACGTCAACCCACGCAGATCAGCATGACAAAATATTGACGAAATATGCGCTTTTTCAGCCACCGACCGTACGGGGAATCACATCATCATCGGTGCGTGGCTGCATCGGCTCGGGCTTGTGGATACCATATCCCTGCCCGTAGTCCACACCAATATCCTTCAGTTGTTCACATATCTCATCGTTCTCGACAAACTCTGCAATTGTCTTCATCCCCATCACCTGGCCGATTTCGTTAATCGACTTCACCATCGCATGGTCGATAGGATCATCGACCATATCTCTCACGAACATGCCATCGATCTTCAGGTAATCAACATCGAGATTCTTGAGGTAGGCAAATGATGACAGGCCGGAACCGAAATCATCCAGTGCAAATCGGCAGCCACGTGCCTTGAGCTTGGATATGAATCGTTTCGCCACTGCAAGATTGGCGATAGCAGCTGTTTCCGTAATTTCAAAACAGAGCTTGTTCGCGGGCAGGGTATGCTCATCAAGCTGCGCTTCGACATACGCCAGGAAATGTTCATCCGCCAGCGTATGCCCGGAAATATTAATACAACACAGACCAAGACTTCTGCGCTCGGCAGGGTTGTCATTCAGCCAGTTCAGTACGTTGCGCAACACCCAGCGGTCGATATTCGGCGTCACACCGTAACGCTCTGCCGCCGGGAAAAAAGCACCGGGCGGCACCAGCCTGTCATCCTCATCAATCATACGAATCAGCACCTCAAAGTGCTCTCCCGCCTCGGCATCCACACCGAGCGGGACGATATTCTGCCGGTAAAGCCTGAAACGATTCTCTTCCAGTCCACGAACAATACGCGACACCCATTGCACTTCGCTGTAACGTCGTTGTGCATCGGTATCATCACGCCGGTAACGCTCGATACGATTGCGCCCGGCATCTTTGGCCGCGTAGCAGGCAACATCAGCCACACTGAGCAAATCCACTACCGAACTGATCTGGTCATCCACCTCGACCATACCGATACTGACACCGACAACAAACGTATTGTTATCCCAGACAAAACGAAATTCGGTAACAGCCCGGCGCAGGTTCTCGGCGATCTGGTGAGCAACTTCACTGTTGCAGCCGATAAGAAACACCCCGAACTCATCCCCGCCAAGCCGTGCCAGCACATCGTTGCTGCGCAACCCGTCAGCCAGTATTGCCGCCAGCTGTTTGAGTAACTGGTCACCGGCAATATGACCACTGGTGTCATTAACCACCTTGAACTGATCGAGGTCGAGGTATAACAGCACACAATTTTGTTCCTTGACACTTGCCCTCGCCAGTTCCAGGCTAACAATCCGTTCGAACTCGGAACGGTTCACCAGCCCGGTAAGACTGTCATGCTTTGCCTGGAAAGAAAGCTCATTCGCCATACGCCGCGATTCAGTGACATCACGAATCACCATGACGGCACCAGCCACCGAACCGGTACGATCCCACATGGGTGCCGCCGTCACAGATACCGGTATCTGTTCACCGGATGTGTTAATCAACATAATCCCCGGTTCTGCCGGGATGGCCCGGGCTTCCCACATGGCGCGTTGACAGGTCGGTATACGCGTATCCGGATCACTCTCTTTCACCATGTTCACAACATCAATCACGGAACGATCCTTAACCTGCTCAAACCTGAGTTGCAACAGTCGCTCGGCACTGCTGTTCATATAGGAAAGCCGCCCGTGCTCATCACAGGCAACAACCCCATCGATAATTGACTCCAGCGTCACGTGGAGATGCTCGCGGGTCTTCTCCAGTGTTTCGGTAGCCTCCTGGATCTGTTCCAGCATCCGGTTAAAACCGTTAAACAACTGACCGACCTCGTTCTTCTCACGGGTTCCGACACGCAATGAATAGTCACCACTTGAGGACACCTTTTCGAAAGCCTGTGCCAGACGTTGTACCGGTTCACTAAAGGATCGCTGAAAACGTACAGCAACAATCAGTGTCAACACAATCAGTATCGGGATCAGCAGAAAAATCAGTTGGTAATAGCGTTGTATTCTCTGTTTGTAAGACAACAGTGAAAAATGTACGTAAACCACACCATACTGTTTACCGTGATAGCGTAGTGGTGAAAATATTTCCAGATGGTCATCAAGATAGCGAACATCTGTCACCTGGTAGGACGGCACCGGTATCGGTTCAACGCCCTCTTTCAGATACCCAAAGCGAAATTGTTTGTTCTCGTCATACAGGTATGCCGCGAGCACATCGGGAAAAGCTTTCAGACGTGCAGCCGTATCGGCAGCAACATCCGGAGAGTCCAGTACAAGCACCTTGACGAAGTCCTGGCTCAGGATTTCGATAACGGATGTCAGGCCACTCTCAGCCTCATCCTGTATGGCTCGGGTACCCAGGTAGATCATCATCGCTGACATGACGACAACCACAATGAATGATGCAGAAAAGATCGCCAGAATGAGCTGGTTCCGTACGGAAATACGTTGAATGCAATCGCGAATCCTGTCGAATACCACCATCAGTCCGGGACTGAATCCGCAGTGGCGGGATTCGTCTGACCAGTGTTTTCAATGGGTAACTGGAGATCATTGCCCCATTCGAACCAGGAACCGTCATACGCCGAGACATCGTATCCAAGCTGCCGCATGATGAAATACGTCAATGCAGACTGCCTCCCTTTGTTGCAATAGGCGATGATTTTCTTGTCCCGATTAACTCCGCTGTAAATCGCCTCCAGCTCCTTGAACGGCAGCAGCGATTTGCCGTCCGGGGTAAAATTCCTTTCAAAGGGAATATTTATAGCACCGGGAATATGTCCTTTACGACGGGCATCGGATTTCTTCCCGTTGTACCCCGCTTCACTCCTTGCATCGATAATAACAACGTTTGAATCATCAATCGCCAGACGTGTACTCAGTTTGGTCGCGAGTCGATCAGGCGCGACATGTGAAAGAAATTGCCGGAGCCGGGGTTGTACCTTTTCTGCATCGGTGGGCAGGCCTGCCGCCTGCCATCCCCGAAACCCGGGGCTAAGCAGCAGCACGCGGCGATGGCCATGCATTTCAAGTATCCAGAAAACACGGGCAGCGTTAATCATTTCGCCGCCATCATAAAGCACTACCCGTGTTTGCTGGTCTATACCTGCGGCACTGAACAGCGCCTGTATCTTCGAAATAGGTGCAGCCAGATCCGCCCGGGGACTTTCTCCAAAGGTATCCCACACCGGCAGACTAACCGCACCCTTGATATGTTGTTTCAGATAGGCTTCACGTGGACGAGTATCGAGTACGACCAGATCCGGACTACCCATTTCCCCGAGCAACCAGCCATGATCGACAAGCCGCCGGTCAATCTCGGCCGCTGAAAGATAGCCCAGCACAGGTAGATCTGCTGTCGCAAAAAACCCCAGGATCGCTAACAAAGCAAGCGCCACAGCATAAATCCCTGGCGACCGGCTTCTTTTATTAAACATCATATTATTGAGGTCCTGATCGTATTCAATGCATCACTCCCTGACACAACTTACTGTTACCTATACCACACACCCGACCTGTACCGCATAGATAATAACCACCCTATGAGTGTAGACTATCGACATAACCCGTCGAAATCAAACAGGAAATCTACCGGGTGCTCGGCTACAATGACGACAGGACAACAAGGAGACAGCCCTATGCCGCCAGAAGAATCAATGCCGAAGTGGGATGTTGCCCTGGCCGCCATGGCTCGCGACGCCTGCAAACACAAAGCTGCGCCACTGACACTTGATGATTTTCATCACCTGGCTGCCGAACACGCTATCCGGCTGGACGATATTATGGAGACCATGTTCCTGCTGGCCATAAACGGGGAATGGCGTTACACCGATACATCAGGCAACGAGCAACCGCTGGACCAGGAAACGCTGGATAAACTCTACGTCAAGCGCCGCCTGTCAGAAAAAGATCTTGCGACGTTTGATGGTGGCTGGGAGCCGTGTCAGGTGTAAGGAGCTTTACACAATTTACAGATATACACAACTACATAGACACCAGAATTCTCCGTCTATTTTGTTTACAAGCCAGATATGAGATTTACAAACTGGGGCCGGATGCGTATTTGCAGAAACACCCCCCGACTTGAAACACAGCCCCGCTCCGGCGGGACTCTTCAATTCGAACGAAGTTTATGAAGGTCGATAAATACAACGGGCAGACGCCGCTGCTTGTTCTTCTCTGTATTCAGTATAGTAAACCCAATCCGCTTGTAGAAACTGAGTGCGCCGGCCTTCGATTCTGCAACCAGAAACCGGCAGCCGATCCGAGGCATGATGTCTTGGCGGGCAATGGAGATCGCAAACTGTACCAAAGCATCCCCGTACCCACGGCCACGGATGCGGTGATCTATCGCCAGCCTGGCAATCTTCACAGCCGGAAAATCATTGTAGCGATTCGCGGACTCGCAGTCGTCAAGTGTGTGCGTATTGCCCAGCTTGATTTCGCTGCACATAAGCGTGATGTAGCCCCATATGGTGGTGTCTTCATCATCTGGAACGAGCACATAGGTCCGCGCGACATTGGCTTTGTGAAAGTCCTTGGCGCATTTGCGTAGGAACGTCTTGAGGGGCGTTGTTTCCTTATCGCCAAGAGAAAGGCCGGTAACACGATCACCGGCCTGAATCTCTCGGAGTATAAGTTGTTCTGGGGGCGACAACGAAGGCTGTTACTTGCTGTCGCGACCGCGCACCAATACCCGCCCGGTTTTCTCGAACTCGGCGCGCAGCCGGTCACCCTTCCTGGCGGATTCAGCGGCAGCCTTTTTCGGGCGGCCATACGCGACCTGTCGACGGAACGTCTCGGCTTCTTGGCCCGATAGTACAACGCCTCCGAATATGGTTGATTTTACGGCCATGGTCATTACTCGCTTTGCAGTGATTGGCCCAACTACCACGCCGCTGGGCAGGCTGGTCACATCATACTATAGCGACACCGGGCGGCAATAGTTCACCGACTCGGCGGGTGAGT
>CAZVBD010000016.1:0-27786 GCA_964625255.1 uncultured Thiohalobacter sp.
CGGGAGGCGATGCGAACCCCCAAAATATTACGAGTAAAATCAGACCATTAAAAAGCTCCGTGCTTTCTTACCAAACACGAGGCTTATTATTTTCTTATAATTCAAGGAATTATAGATGAATATGGCGTCCCCAAGGGGAGTCGACCTTATCCCCCGGCTTCGCGCGGCCTCCGGGAAGATCATGATCACCTGATTTTCAATGGTTCCTTGCCGCTCCCCAGGTCCTCGTTCGGCCTGGACCCACAAATCATGCGAAAAACGCTGCTCAAGCAACCTGCTGAGGAGGAAAACGCCCGGGTGCTGAGCGCCTGGAACCCATATGGCTCAATTCAGACCCGATCAATAGCGGCTACATGGCAAGGCCTTTTGATCAATGCCGCAATCCACAATGCAGAGCACAACAATCGTGTATTTGTCGGGCCAGGCTTTGTGGGTAACAGGTGTTCTTTAAAGATCGTTTCCGCATTTTCCATAACGCGAATACCAGAACGCATAGAACATCCATCCCAGGAAACCGGTGCATGCCAGAATCAGTTGCAGTTCCCGTACGTCCGGTTGCTCCATCCAGCTGATAATCGCCATGAGTGTCCCAAACAGAGACACAGTCCTGATCACTGGCATGTTCCGCGAAGCGCGAGCCATGCCTTTAGTCGTAGTAACGTAGTTAAAGAACAGGGCTGCGGGGAGGTTGGCCAGTAAAACACCTGCCCAACCCATGCTGAACCCTGCGTCATAAAGCTGTGAAGCACTGTACAGGCTGACACCATTAATACCCGCCATGTAGACGACGATATAAATCGATATCAAAAACAGTCGCGGGGCATCATGTGCATTGATGTCTTTACCGGTTTCATCGCAGCGCTTAAGCACTCCCGAAAATAACATAATGGCCTCCGTTATCGCCGATCATACAAACAGACTAGTTGGTTTGCTGTGCTCAGTCAAGAAGAAATCCTGCTGTTCTTATGGCCTCACGCCCGTTTCGGCTCCGGCTGCAAGACAGGATAGTCTGTATACCCCACCTCATTTCCACCGTAGAACGTTTCCGGGTCCGGCTCATTAAGCAGGGCGCCCCGGGCGAAGCGTTCAGGTAAATCGGGGTTGGCAATAAACAATTTGCCAAATGCCACCAGGTCGACATCACCCTGCTCCAGGGCCTGCTCGGCACTGGCCTGGGTATAGTTGTTATTGGCCATGTAGAGGCCACCAAATCTCTGTTTGAGTTCGGCGTAGTTCACATGACGTTCATCGTTTAACATGTCGCCTTCCAGCACATGCAGGTAGGCAAGCTGATGACCGTGCAACATATCAACAACAGCATTAAACGTCGCTTGTGGTTGCGAATCACGGATGTCGTTGAACTGGTTCTCTGGTGAAAGGCGCACCCCGATGCGATGGGGGGGCCAGACTTCACCGACTGCGGTAATGACTTCATCCAGCAAACGCATCCGATTTTCGACACTTCCACCGTAAGCATCGGTACGGGTATTCGCGCCATCGCGAAGAAACTCGTCCAGCAAATAGCCATTTGCGGCATGAATCTCCACACCATCAAACCCGGCATCCTTTGCCCGCTGTGCCGCAGCGGCATAGTCGGCAATCACGCCGGGGATTTCCTCAAGTGTTAATGCGCGGGGCGTCTCAAAGGGCTGCATACCATCGTAGGTCACGGCTTCACCTTCGGGACGGATAGCCGACGGTGCAACCGGCTGTGCATTATCAGGTTGCATCGAAGGATGGGAAATGCGCCCGACATGCCAGAGCTGAATGAAAATATGGCCACCTTCGGCATGCACAGCCTCAGTTATTTTCCGCCAGCCTGCGACCTGTTCATCGCTGTGAATACCTGGCGTTGCGGGATAACCCACCGCTTGTGGCGATATCTGGCTCGCCTCGGTAATAATCAATCCGGCACTCGCCCGCTGGGTGTAGTACAGGACATTCAGGTCCGTGGGTACATTACCTTCGCCTGCGCGATTACGCGTAAGCGGAGCCATCACAAGGCGGTTCGGTAATGTCATGCCACCCAATGCTAGCGGGGTAAACAGATTCGTTTTCGATGATGCGTTTTCAGACATGGTAAGCGTCCCTTGCCAGGAGTTGGAAAGCCTTATTCTAGAGCCCTCAATGTCTTCCAAACAGAACCAAAACAGCGTATATATGTTTCCATTATGGAACCAATGTAGCGCCTCATGGATACTGCCAGTCGATTGATCCTGTTTGCCGATGTGATTGACAGCGGCAGTTTCAGTAAAGCCGCTGAACGACGCTCCGTCAACCGGTCGCTGGTCAGTAAGCAGATCGCGAAACTCGAGGAACATTTGGGGGTGCGCCTGCTGCACCGTACCACACGCAGTCTGAGTCTCACCGATGACGGGCGTGCCATCTATCAACATGCCTGCACCCTGCGCAACCAGTTAATGGAAACCGATGCGCTGGTTGCATCATTACGTGATGACGTTACCGGAGAACTGCGTATTTCCAGCACAACCCACTTTGGCCGTCTGCATGTATTACCCGTCGTTGAAGCAATGGCCACAGAGCACCCAGGTCTCAGCGTGGAGCTACGACTTGAAGACCGCTACGTGGATATCGTCGGTGAACGCTACGATGCCGCTATTCGTATTACCGAACCCGATGACTCTTCACTGGTCGCACGCAAGCTTGCCGACAACCCGTTCGTCATGGTTGCCTCACCGGCTTACCTCGAACAACACGAGGCACCACAGACACCAAAGGATCTTGATGCGCACCGGTTCGTGGTATACGCCGGTGATTATGGCGTGAATGATCAATGGACGTATCTCGACGGTGCCGAGATCAAGAGTTTTATTGTCAACGCGCGCATCAAGGTCAATGATGGATACGCACTGCTGAAATCGGCACAAAATGGCATGGGCATCGCGCTCACGCCCACCTTCGTCAGCGGCGAGGCCCTCCAGGATGGCTCACTGGTACAGGTACTGCCCGGGCTAGCCCTTACGCTCTACTCACCCATCTATATCATGTATCCAAGCCGCAGCCACCTGTCCAACAAGACACGGTTGTTTATCGACCGCATGGTGGAGTATGTCGGACAGCCGGCATTCTGGAATGAGCATTTTCAGGACTACTGACCGGTTGATAGCTCCTTTTCCACCTCAATCAGCTCCATGGCAGAAAGCTCCACCACGGCACGTCGATTTGGTGCCAGGCAATTAATCAGTGCAGCGCCACGCTTCCCTTCACAAATCACAACCGGATCCGCTTCACCCACTCCGCTGGTCTCGATAAAGCCGGGAACCACACCCCGGGAAACCAGGTAATCATGCACCGCTGTAGCACGCTTCCTTGACAGCTCAAGGTTGTAACTGTCATCGCCGATCTCATCGGTGTGACCGGTAATACGAATCTTCTCATCCTTCAGATCGGCCGCTGTCAGGCTGCCGAGTACAGCATTTAACCGTACCTGGCCATCAGCGGTCAGGTCTGCGCCGTCAAAAGCAAACAGCACCTCGGTTTCCAGTCGTACCGGTTTGAGTTCCTTGACAATGATCACTTCAACGGCTGCCAGTTTCGCCGCATCACGAGCCGCCACAATAGCCGGTTCGCATTTAGCGACGGCAACCTCTTCCGACCAGCGCGTTGTGTGTACACAGTCTCCAAATCCGGTGCGGACAACTGAGTCTGAATTATCGCTGACGTAACCCATGCCAGCGTGCGCAAAACTGCTGATAAAACCAAAACCAGCGACAAGCAGGATGCGTGTCGTACTTTTCATATGATGACCTCCGAGCACTGCATTATTAGAATTTATATTCACCGTAGTGACAAGACGATCATCCCTGACCTATCGCTCAGGTGATATTTTCCAGCAGATACCGGGGATAAGCAACGACTAAAAAGACAGTTTCAGCTGGCTGCTGCACCGCAGTTGCTGAGACTCAAACGAGGGGGGTTGGTGGAAAAAATAAAGGGGGCGGCCTTTTCCAGTGCGCTCAGGCCTAATAGCATACGGGTTTTCTGTGGGAAAACAGCGGCATCGACGTCATATAGAACACAGTCCTCACCCAGTACCAGCCGCTTGATCCGGTAAAGCGGTAACTGAAGCTCCCTGCCATCGGCCATAACACCGGTCAGTTCACCCACATGTGTAGCATTATCGGCATCGACCAGTTGCTTCAGGATATGTTCATTGATGGTCGTATAACCCGCACCGGTGTCCACCATGAATTCAACATCGCCACTGCCGAGCATATTGGCCTGTACATAGTAGGTCGCCAGATGCTTCTGGTTCATGGGAATAATCCGGTAAGAATCCGCCAGCACCGTTCCGGCCAGCAGCAGACCGAACAGTATCCCTATCCCTTTTGAACGTGCTGAAAACATGACTACTCCACTACAGTGACAATTTTCCGTCGTCATTCTGTCAGCGGCCAGTTGCTTACGAGATTGATAGCTGTTGTGAAATTCCATCCAGGAGGATGCCATATACGTTAGCACCCCACCTGAGGCAGTCACCAGAAATATTTATTTTAAATCTATATATTACAGCTTGTTACAGAATATTTTTTATAAATTACCTGAAAATTATCATCGGCTACAGCCACAAACCACGGCTAAGGCTGCCCTCGAGCACGCTGTCTTCGGCTGCCACTTCCCACTTCAACAACACCTATTAGATTGCTGGCAAGCAAATTGCAGTTCTTGTGACATCCGAAAGTCCGATTGACACAAAACAACGAGAACTTGCTATGCGAATCGAAAATTTTTCCATCAAGGCGTTGACCATCGGCGCCCTGCTGCTTATCGGGGTAATCGGCATCAGCACTTCATTCATTGCCGAGAGCGAATACCGGGCAGCAGCAACCGATGCCCATGTCGATACTGTGGTACACATACTCGGCGCCACCAGTAACGCAGCACTCTCGGAAATGGAGACCAGTGCAGCTCACCTGGCCAGTGCCGCCGTCAAAACCTTCTCACATCAACCCGGACTCGACAGTTACCTCGCCGAGGCCCCGGCAGGCACGGCAAATCCGGTACTGGCAAAATTGCTGCATGCGCCTCTCGATACCGATCTGCCACAACTCCGTCCGGTTTCCGTACATCTCTACAACAGCAACAAGCAGCTTCTCATGTCTACCGGGGAAGCGTCTGACCTCGACAGCCCGATGCTGATAACGCAGGATGATCCGGAACAGCCTGCACAGGGGTTCTGGCTGGACGGTGACCTGCCCCGCTATTCAATCGTGCGCAGCGTTGGCAATACTGCCGGCAAGGGCTACCTGGAACTGCGTTTCGACCCCGTCCACGCACTACAGTCTGTAGAAAATCTGATTGGCATGCCGCTGCGTATTAATGCCATCAATGGTTCAGCCCTGTACGAGAGCCAGAGCTGGACCGAGCCAACCAAAACCATGCCTGAAGTAACCTACCGGGTACAACCGGATAACGGCCCACCACTGGCGCAGCTGGCGACACTCGACGATCTTTCTGCACTTTACCAGGCCACCTACGAAACGCGTAACGCCAACACTGGCACCTTTATCGGGTTACTCGCTGTCGCATTGCTCGTGGTCATCATGCTGCTTGAACGACTCCTGTTCCGTCCACTCAGCGCCATGCTTGATGACATGCACCGCGTTGCCAGCGGTGATACCAGTGTCCATGTTGATAACCATGCGCTGAAAGAGCTGAAACTCCTTGCGGACGCCTTCAACGCAACCAATCGCAAGGTAGAAAGCATTGTCGAACGTGAACGCCAGGCCTCGGAAGATATCAAGGGCAAGGTGGAACTGATCCAGGAAGTTGTTGCTATGGCGGCCGAGGGAGACCTGACCGGACAGATCATGGTGTACCGGGACCAGGATGTTATTTCCGAGCTGGCCGCCGGTATCCAGCAGATGCTCGACAGCCTTAACTCGCTGGTTGCCCGTATTCAGCAATCAGGGGTACAGGTGACCTCCTCCGCTACCGAAATCGCTGCAACCGCAAAACAGCAGGAAGCCACTGTGACTGAACAGGCGGCGACCACTAGAGAAATCAAGACAACCGTAACAGAAATTACCGCGACCTCGAAAGAGCTGGTCAACACGATGAGCGATGTCACTGAAGTGGCATGGAAGACTTCGGAGAATGCCAACACCGGGCGCGCCTCGCTGCAACGCATGGAATCGACCATGCACCAGATGATGGATGCCACGGAATCGATCGGCTCCAAACTGGCTGTCCTGAGCGAAAAAGCAGGCAACATCAACACGGTGGTTACGACCATTAACCGCGTGGCAGACCAGACCAACCTGCTGTCACTGAATGCTGCTATCGAAGCCGAGAAGGCGGGAGAATACGGCGTGGGCTTTGCTGTCGTCGCCACTGAAATTCGTCGCCTGGCAGACCAGACGGCCGTTGCCACCTGGGATATCGAGCAAATGGTGAAGGAAATGCAGTCCGCCGTTTCGGCCGGTGTGATGGGTATGGAGAAGTTCTCCGAAGAAGTGCGTCACGGCGTTGATGATGTCCGTCAGGTCGGCTCACAACTGGCCAGCATTATCGAACAGGTTGAGACACTGATACCACGTTTTGAAGAAGTTAATGAAGGCATGATTTCTCAATCAAAGGGTGGCAACCAGATCCGCGATTCCATCATTCAGCTGAGTGAGTCCGCACAGCAGACCGCTGATTCACTGCGGCAGTCCAACGGCGCCATCATGCAGCTTAACGAAGCGGCCCAGCGTCTCCAGGAAGGGGCGAGCCATTTCCGGGTAAGTTCCTGAGGCCGCGCCGATGCTGATGCTGTTATTTAAGCTGGGTAACAGCCGCTATGCGATACCGGCCCGCGAGGTAATAGAAGTCGCCGCGATGGTCAACCTGGACATCCTGCCCAAAGCACCGAACTACATCGCCGGCCTGTTCAATTACCGGGGGCAGCATGTACCGGTGCTGGATCTGTGCAGACTGATAAACAATCAGCCTTGCAGCAATCTTATTACATCACGCATGATTCTGGTCGAGTTCCCGCTGGCAACAGGTGGCACACGCACACTGGGCCTGCTGGCGGAACGCGTGACAGAAACCTTGCAACTTGATGACCGGGATTTTACCGATACCGGCATCAGCATCCCTGACGCCCCCTTTATCGGGCGGGCCAAACACACCGAACAGGGACTGGTTCAGCAACTGTCGGTTACTGAACTGCTGCCAGCCGATGTACAAGCACAGCTGTACCCGGCCGAGGCGGGCTGACATGTCCCTCAGCACAATTGAGCAGCTCTTGAAGAACAGGATGGGGCTACACAGCTCAACGGTTGGTTTGAGCACTATCCAGCATGCCGTGGAACAGCGCATGCGCGAGTGTGGCATGACGGAAATCACGGACTATACGCAGGTGCTGTCACACTCCGATACCGAGCTGGCGGCACTGATCGATACTGTCATCATTCCGGAAACCTGGTTCTTCCGGGATATCAATCCGTTCGATGCATTCAATCAGTGGTTGCAGGAGGAATGGCTGCCAAAACATGGCGGCAAAACACTGCGCATACTCAGTGTGCCATGCTCAAGTGGTGAAGAAGCCTACACGCTTGCCATGTGTCTGTCAGACGCCGGTATATCTTCTCGCCACGCGACTATAGATGCTATCGATATCAGCCAGACCAATATCAACAAGGCACTGGAAGGCGAATATGGCAGAAATTCGTTTCGGGGTGACCAGCTCGAATACAGGGAAAAACATTTTCAGGCCTGTGACGGGCGCTATAGAATCAATAGCAATAACCGTGAATATGTCAACTTTGAGCAGGCCAACCTGCTTGAAAGCCGATTCGCTCAAAACCGCGCCCCCTACAACGTTATTTTTTGCCGCAACCTGTTGATCTATTTTGACCGGGCGACACAGGATGCCGCCATTGACTGCCTGCAAGCACTGCTGACCGACGATGGCCTGCTTTTTCTTGGTCACTCGGAAACAGCACTGTTACTCCACCGGGACTTTACCCCGCTTCACAATCAGCGCTGTTTTGGTTTTTATCGCAGCAGGCTGCCTGATCAGGATATTGAAAAGCCACAGACTGGCCCCAAAGACCCGCAGGTACGACGACGCTACACCGAGCCAACTGAAACGCCGGCGCCATTGCCATTTTCCGATATCACCTCAAACCAGGTTAAACCACCGACTGACGAGCACCGTGGAAAACACGATGACCTGTTACGACAAGCCTTCCAGCTTGCTGATGAGGGACATCTTGGAGAAGCTGCAGAACACTGTGAAAGCCTGCTGGCAAAGCAGGCACAACAGGCAGATGCCTATTACCTGCTCGGACTGATTCGTGAATCGACAGGTAACCTGTCCGAGGCCGAGCAATTGCTGCGCAAGGCTGTCTACCTGGACCCCGTTCACCATGAAGCACTGGTCCATCTTGGCATCGTATGTAAACAGCGTGGGGACATCACGAATGCAAATCGCTTTCGCGAACGCGCTGAACGTACCGCGTCGCGACAGACAACGGGAGTCACCAGGTGAGCAAACAGGAGCATCCCGATAAACAGCAACTGGACGACTGCTGGAATCGTATCGGTGTCTGGAGCAAGGGCCAGACGAGCTGTCCGGAACTCAAACAGGTTATGCATTGCCGAAATTGCGCCCGTTATTCTGCCGCCGGTCGCCAGGTTCTGGACCGGCCTGCCTCTGAAGACTATCGACGCGAATGGACAGAACGTTTTGCCGAACCGCGTTCGAAAGAAACTCATGAGGCAAATTCAACACTGCTGTTTCGTCTGGGTGATGAATGGCTGGCCCTGCAAAGTAACTGTATCGATGAGATAACCCCTCTGCGCTCTATCCACAGCCTGCCACACACTGAAGGCACCTTCATCAAGGGGCTGGTCAATATTCGCGGCGAACTAAGACTGTGTGTCGCCCTCGGCGTCGTGCTGCAACTGGAAAAAGCACGTGAGGACTATGTCAACGACCGGGAAATTCATGAGCGCATGATCTCCGTCACATGGAATGAACAGAGTTTCGTTTTTCCAGCCACCGAAGTACACGGTATTTATCATTACAGTGATGAAGCCGTGGAAGCACTACCGGCCACTGTATCCAGATCGAAGTCCAGTTTCACAACCGGCATCCTGAAATGGCGTAAACGCCACGTCGGGGTGCTGGATACCGGACTGCTTTTCTACGCACTGTCAAAGGGACTGCAATGAACGAAGATCTCGGCAACTTTTCCATGCTTGAGCTGTTCCGCCTGGAGGTCGATAACCAGGCGGCCATCCTCAACGATGGCCTGCTGTCACTGGAACAACAGTCCGATCCTGCCAGGCAACTGGAAGCACTGATGCGCGCCTCACACTCCGTCAAGGGTGCTGCCCGTATGGTCGATATCGATACCGGCGTCAAGCTTGCGCATGCCATGGAGGACTGTTTCGTTGCCGCCCAGAAAGGTGACCTGGTATTACAGTCCCACCAGATTGACCTGCTACTGGAAGGCGTCGATCTTTTGATCGCTATATCCAAAGGCGAGACAGAAATCGAGCAACTGGCCCTGATTACTGAAAGTATTGCGCACATTGAAACACTGGAAGCACCCGCAGGTGATGCCGTGGTTGAACCGGAACCTGCCACCATTGAATCAGCTCCCTGCGAGAACAATGACACACCACCCCAGGGTGACAAACCGGAAGCTGTTGAGGCAGCAGACACGCCTGATGCCACACGACAATCCGGACCGCCCGCTAACCCACCGGATACCAGCAGTGACTCTGTCCGTGTTTCCGCAGAAAGCCTGAACCGGTTGGTCGGACTGTCGGGTGAAGTACAGGTGGAATCGCGCTGGTTGCATCCCTTTGCTGATTCATTGCAACAAATCAAGCACCGCCAGGCAGAACTGATCAGCCTGCTGGACCACCTTAATGACAGCCTGCTGGCCAGCAAGGGTGATGAATACAGCAGGACACTGGCTGGTGAAATCCATACCAAGGCAAACCGCTGTCGGCACCTGCTCTCCGACCGGTTGGTGGAGCTGGATGAATTTGACCGTCGCTTGCATGGACTGGGCAACCGCCTGCACAGTGAAGTCATTGCCAGCCGTATGCGTCCTTTCTCTGATGTCACCCGGGGCTACCCACGACTGGTGCGCGACATGGCACGCCAGCTTGGCAAGCAGGTTGAATTGAAGATCGAAGGCCTTAACACCCAGGTTGATCGCGATATTCTTGAGTGCATCGATGCACCGCTCAATCACCTGATCCGCAATGCTCTCGATCACGGTATTGAAACCCCGGAACAACGCCGCGCCGCCGGAAAACCGGAACAGGCAACGCTAACACTGACCGCGACACACAATGCCGGCATGCTTTCCATCCAGGTACAGGACGATGGCTGTGGCATCAATATCGAGGCGCTGAGGAAGAAAATTGTCACCCGTGGCATGGTGACGGAAGCCATGGCAAAGGAGCTGTCCGAGGTGGAACTGCTGGAGTTCCTGTTTTTACCCGGCTTCTCCACACGGGAACAAGTCACCGAAATATCCGGTCGTGGTGTCGGTCTTGACGTTGTTCACAGTACCGTACAACGTATGCGTGGCGTCGCCCGGGCTACAACAGAACCCGGCAAGGGAACCCGCTTCCATCTGCAACTGCCCATCACACTTTCCATTGTTCGCATACTGCTGGTGGAAATCTGTGGCGAACCCTACGCCATCCCGCTCGCACGTATCGACCGGACACTCAAGCTCGATACCAGCCGGATTGAATCACTGGAAAGCAGACAATACTTTACCATTGACAACCAGCATGTCGGCATCGTGTTTGCCAACCAGGTGTTCGGCTGTAATAGCACATCGGTAGCTGGTGGTGAACTTTCCGTTGTCGTACTGGGTGAGCGCCTTAACCGCTCGGGACTGATCGTTGACAAGTTTATGGGTGAGCGCAGCCTGGTTGTCCATACCCTGGATCCCCGACTCGGGAAGGTGCAAGACATCAGTGCTGCAAGCGTCCTGGAAAACGGTAACCCCTGCCTCATTATTGATGTTGATGACATGCTCCGCTCTATTGATATCCTCATCGCCGGCGGCCGACTCAATCGCATCAAAGATGATGAAAAAACCGCTACACATGCCGGTAAACGCGTACTGGTCGTTGATGACTCAATCACTGTCCGCGAGGTTGAACGCAATATGCTTGCTACCCGGGGCTACCAGGTTGATGTTGCTGTCGACGGCATGGATGGCTGGAATGCCGTGCGTATGAATGACTATGACCTGGTCATCAGTGACGTTGATATGCCGCGTATGAACGGCTTCGAATTCGTTCGGCTCATCAAGCAGGATGACAGATTACACGAGACTCCCGTGATGATTGTTTCCTACAAGGATCGCGAGGAGGACAGACAACGGGGACTTGAAGCTGGTGCAGACTACTACCTGACCAAGGGAAGTTTCCATGATGAAACCCTGATCAATGCTGTCGTAGATCTTATTGGTACAGCGGAGTAAGTGAATAAAATGATCAGGATAGGCATTGTAAACGACTCCATGCTGGCGGTAGAAAGCCTTCGCCGTGTCGTCACCAGTGTCCCGAAATACCAGTTACTCTGGATTGCCCGTGATGGTGAAGATGCCGTTACCCGTTGCGACCAGCACTGCCCCGATATCATTCTCATGGACCTGATTATGCCGAAGATGGACGGCATTGAGGCCACAAGAATCATCAGCGCCAACCACGACTGCGCCATTCTTGTCGTCACAGCGACTGTGGATGGCTATGCCGGACGTGTTTTCGAGGCCATGGGTGCAGGCGCTCTTGATGCTGTCAATACACCGGTACTGGGTGCATCCGGTGATGCCGAAGGCGCCGATTCCCTGATTCGAAAAATCAAAACCATCGCTTTGCTGATGGCTGACAAGCCAGTGCGCAATGATACGATCGGAAAGGGAAGGCTGGAAAGCTATGAGTTAGAAACGCCGGAAGTACCCTTGATTGCAATCGGCGCGTCCACTGGTGGACCGGCTGCGCTTCGCCAGATCCTGCAGACCGCCCCACCGGATTCAGGTGTTGCCATCGCGATTATCCAGCATGTCGATGAGCAGTTTTCCTCCAGTTTCATTAGCTGGCTCGACGACTATTCACCATTGCCAGTGCGTGCCGCCCTCCCCGGTGATCGATTCCGTGCCAATGAAGTTCTGGTGTGCGGACGCGAAGACCACCTGATTATGACGCGCACAGGAAGTCTCGATTACACACCACACCCGATTGAACAGGTTTACCGGCCATCGGTTGATGTGTTCTTCGAGAGCCTGGCAAAATACTATAAAACTCAATCGCTTGCAATCCTTCTCACCGGTATGGGGAGAGACGGTGCAAAGGGGCTGAAAATGCTCCGCGAAAAGGGTTGGCACACCCTGGCTCAAGATCAGGCCAGCAGTGCCGTTTACGGTATGCCAAAAGCCGCAAAAGAACTTGATGCGGTGACAGAAGTATTAACGCTGGGGGACATTGGGCCAAGAATGGTCCAGTGGGCGGAAGGTGGCCTGGGCCACGAGGCCTCATCCGGAGGCCGGGGAAAACGGAAACCGGAATGAATATGGATAACCAAGAACCAGAATCAGATAGCCATAATGACAATGCCCGCTGGGCTGTGGTGTTACTCGTCGATGACCAGCCGATGGTCGCCGAGGGTATACGGCGCATGATCGCGGATGAACCTGATATCGAGTTTCATTACTGTTCCGATCCCAGGAAAGCATTGCAGGAAGCGACTACCGTAAAAGCCACCGTCATACTGCAGGACCTGGTGATGCCCGATGTTGATGGCATGACACTGGTGCGTTTCTACCGCAACAATCCTGCCACGCGAAATATTCCGGTCATCGTACTGTCCAGCAAGGATGATCCTCATATCAAGAGTGATGCCTTTAACCAGGGCGCTACCGATTATCTGGTCAAGTTGCCGGAAAAAGTTGAGCTACTGGCGCGTATACGTGCCCACGCCAAAAGTTACCTTGCCCAGAAAGAACGTGATCAGGCATTTAAATCCCTGAGTAAAATGCAGGAACAACTGGAAATCATGAATAAGGAACTGGCGCGCAGCAACCAGGAGCTGCAACGCCTGTCATCACTCGATGGACTAACAGGTGTCGCCAATCGCCGCCAGTTCGACGAAACACTGGCGCAGGAATGTCAGCGTGCATACCGCACCAATATGCCGTTGTCGCTGATTTTTGCTGATATCGACTTTTTCAAGCGCTACAACGATCATTATGGCCACCAGGCTGGCGATGACACATTGAAGAAAGTTGCCAATGCACTGGCAAGGACCGTACATCGACCGGCCGACCTGGTCAGCCGCTACGGTGGTGAAGAATTCGTCATGGTGCTACCCGACACCACGCTCGATGGTGCTATCGCAGTGGCGGACAAAGTGCTCAATAGTGTCAGGGCACTTAATATCCCGCACGAAAATACTGAGGACAACGACAGGGTCACCCTCAGCATCGGCGTTGCCACGCTAAATCCCGGGGACAGGAACAAGCCCAAAATGCTGGTCGAAGCGGCCGACAAGGCACTTTACCACGCCAAGGCAACCGGTCGCGACCGCGTGGAAGTCGCAAACCCCGCACAAGGCAAAGAAAAAGAACTCGCATCTGTCTGACCGGTTAGAAACACCCCCCACAATCCGTGTATTATAAGCGACTGTTGAACCAGGAGCCCGTCATGACGTTTGTAGTAGGCGAAAACTGTATCAAGTGTAAATACACGGATTGCGTCGAGGTCTGTCCGGTGGACTGCTTCCACGAAGGTCCGAACTTCCTGGTCATCGACCCGGAAGAATGTATCGATTGCACCCTGTGTGAACCGGAATGCCCGGCCGAGGCCATTTTCCCGGAAGACGACCTGCCCGAAGACCAGGATGCCTTCCTGGCGCTGAACGATGAACTCGCACAGAAATGGCCCGTCATCACCCAGCAGAAAGATCCCCCGCCTGATGCCGATGAATGGCTGGGCAAGGAAGATAAACTCAAACTGCTGGAACGTTGACTGCCTGCCAACTTGTTCCATTTTCTGAAGACCCGCTCGCTGTCACGGCGAAGCTGGTACTCGAGCACTACCGCAAAAACCTGCCTGATCTGAGCGATTGCCAGATCCTGCTGCCCGATACCCAGTGTGCACCGGCACTGCGAACGGCCTTGCTCAAGCAGGCCGAAGCGCTGGGATATAGCGCCTTGCTCGGACCACATATCGGCACACTGGAAAGCTGGCTGGCAGAAAATGTTCCACCCTGCAGGACAGTCCTCGACCGGCCTTCACGTGAACTGATACTCGCCGAGGCACTGCGTGCCGGCAAAGCCCTTTACGCCGACACGGATCCCTGGCTACTGGCCGACGAGCTGCTCACCCTGTTCGATGAAATGACCCGCGCGGAACAGACGCCGGATGACTTCGAGGCTTTTGAAGCAAAGTTGCGCCAGGCCTATGGGTTACGCCGGCCCGATCCCGTGTTGCAGCGTGAAGCCTGGATGCTGCACACCCTGTGGCGAGCCTGGCGGGAACAACTCGATGCTGACAAGTTAACCGACCCGGCCAGCGCACACCGTCAACAACTCGAAGACAGTAGCGCCTGCCCCGATGACCAAATTCTGTGGCTAACCGGCTTTACCCGCTTCAGTGTGACGGAAACCCGCTGGCTGGATGAACGCCTGCAACAAGGCAATGCACGCCTGATCCTGCACGGCAGCACTCGTGGCGAAGGCTATCATCCACATGCTCCTCTCAATGACCTGCTGTCACCGCTGGGACTGGAACCACAACCTGAACAGGAATCGGTATATAGCGGAAATGCCTTCATCGATGCCCTGTTCGGCGATACCACACTGCATCTCACAGAACGTGCCCGACAGTTCACCGACAGTGGTCACAACGACCCCTTTGCCGACCGGCTGCACACCTTCCGTGCCGATAACCCTGAACAGGAGGCGCAGGCCGTGGCCCTGCAAGTCCGCCGCTGGCTACTGGACAAACCGGACGCCCCCATCGCCATCATCACCGGGGATCGACGGCTGGCTCGCCGTGTACGTGCCCTGCTGGAAAACTCACAGATACCGCTGGACGACGCCGGTGGCTGGGCGTTGTCCACCACCAGCGCCGCTGCACTACTGGAACGCTGGCTGGAGACCATCGAGGAGGACTTCGCCTGTGCGCCATTGCTGGATGTTCTCAAGTCCCCCTTTCTGTATAGCGAAGGACACGACGAACATCTGCGGCAAGTGCGACGACTGGAGCAGGACATCATCCTGCACGAAAACATCGCCCGTGGTCTGGACCGCTACCGCTACCACCTCGACCGTCGTAGCGCCCGTCTGCCGGCCTGGGGTGAAGTTTCAAAGCAGGCACTGCATAGCTTGCTGAATCAACTCGACCAGGCAGCCAGTCCCTTGCTGTCCATCATTGAAACCCCTCATCCTGTCGGTGACTTTCTCGATGCCCTGAATGCCAGTCTCGATGAACTGGGCGCCCGCCAGGCACTGCAATCCGATGCGGCCGGACAATGCGTGCTAACGCTGCTCGATGAATTACACTGTGCCAGTCGACACAGCACAGTGACACTTGGCTGGCGCGAGTTCCGTGACTGGTTGGGCCGCAATCTGGAACGCGCTAACTTCCATCCACCGGACAGCGGCAGTCCTGTGCGACTACTGACACTGGAACAAAGCCAGCTACAACGCTTCGCTGCCATTGTGCTTGCCGGCTGCAGCCATGACCAGTTGCCCGGCAAACCCGGCGCACAGACCTTTTTCAACCAGCGCGTACGAAGTGAACTCGGTCTGTCCACCTGGTCACAAACACTCGCGGAACGACTGCATCACTTTTGCCGCGCCCTGCTCAGTGCCGACCAGGTCTTGCTGACCCATCATCGTGAGCAGGACGGTGAAAGGGTCGCAGCGAGTCCCTGGCTGGAACTGCTGGAAGTGTTCTATCGCAACGCCTTTGGAAAATCGCTGGCTGACACATCGCTGGGGACACTGTTAAAACATCCACAGACGCGCCCGGCGACACCGGATGACAGGCCGCTGCCGGCAATAACCACCCGCCCTGCCCCTCAAACACGTCCGGCACTGGTTCCCACACACTGGTCAGCTTCTACCCACCAACGGCTGATCGACTGCCCCTACCGGTTTTTTGCGGCCGATACCCTGCGTCTGAAACCCCCGGAAGAAATTACCGAAGCACTCAGCAAGGCTGACTACGGCTCACTGGTACACCACATCATCCAGGCCTTCAACAGCGATGTGAACGGTCTTCCCGGACCCTGGCAAGGCACACTGGACAGCACCCGGCGTGATGCGGCACAGGAACTGCTCAGACACATCAGCCTCAATGTCTTCACCGAAGCCATGACGGAAAACTTTGAGGCACGCAGCTGGTACAAACAATGGAGTGCCGTGCTGACAAAATATCTTGACTGGGAGATCGCCCGGCGAGCGGCCTGGCCCGAACGTGAGGCCGAGATCAAAGTCGAACAGATGTTATCTGACACACTGTGCATCGGTGGACGGATTGATCGACTTGACCGTAATCGCGAAAGCACTGCATTACTGGATTACAAAACCGGCAGACCTCCCTCCACACAGCAGGTTCATGAAGGTGAAGCGGTGCAACTGCCCAGTTATGCACTGGCGGTCGCGGATGTCACCCGGCTTGATTATCTGAAAATTGAAAAGGACGCCGTAAAACCTGCAACCTGCGCCGACAATGAGGTACTCGAAACCTTGTTACCCGCTCTTCGGGAACGACTGCTGACACTCGACACCGGCCTGCAACAACAAGCGCCCCTGCCTGCTTGGGGCGATGATACTACCTGTGCCTGGTGTGAATTTGACGGCATCTGTCGACGTGACATGTGGCGACAACAAGGCCCCGATTATGACTGATAGCCCGCTCGCCACCGACCCCGCACAAAGCTTCAGTGTGCTGGCCTCTGCCGGCACCGGCAAAACCTGGCAACTGGTCGCACGGCTGACGCGGCTGCTGCTGGCCGACGCGGTACCCGACAGCATTCTGGCTATTACGTTTACACGCAAGGCCGCCGGTGAAATGCAGCAGCGCCTTGGCGAGCGCCTTGCCGCATTACTGGAGGCCGATGATGCAACACTGGCGAACATGCTGGAGGACATCGGGGAATCGCCCGACCCGGCCACCTGTCAGCGTGCGCGCAACCTGCTGGAAGGCTGGTTGCGCAGTGAACACAGCCTGCGTACCACAACCTTCCACAGCTTCTGTCAGGAACTGCTGCAGCGATTCCCACTGGAAGCCGGCCTGCCGCCGTCTTTTGAACTCACCGAAGTCACCGGTTTGCTGGTGGATGAAAGCTGGGATGCGCTGTTTGCCGAAGCCACGCAGGCGCCTGATACAGCATTGGCACAGGCTATTGAACAACTGTTTGAAGAACTGGGCAGTCTGTTCAGCACCCGTAGCGCACTGACGCAGTTTATTGCTCATCGCAGTGACTGGTGGGCCTGGACACGTGATGCCGGTAACCCGGTCGACTATGCGATCCGGCAGCTGACCAGACAACTGGAACTCGACAGGACAGACAACCCGCTGGAAGATTTCTGGTGTGACGCGACCTGTGAAAAACTGGCCGAATTTTCGCGACTGATGGGATTACACCCCACCAGCACCCATCTCAAACTTATTGCACAACTCGAACCCTGCCTGATACAGATACCGGACAAGGTGAAGCCACATAGCGGTCGAGAGAGTGCCCTGGAACAGGCCAAAACCGCCGTCTTGCAACTCACTCCGGCATTCATGACAAGTGCATTCGAACCCCGCAAACGCAGTGTCACGGCCACACTGCAAAAGAAAATGGGAGAAACCGATGCACAACGGTTTATTGAACTGCACGAGTTCTTCTGCAAACAACTGCAGGCTATTCGTGAATTTGAAAATCGTCAGCGCACCTTTCGTGTCAACAGCGCCTGGTACCTCGCCGGCCAGCGCATGCTGGAACATTTCCAGCACATCAAGCGTGAACGCCGGCTGCTGGACTTTTCTGACCTGGAATGGAAAACCTTTCAACTGCTGAACGACCCTGAGCATGCCCACTGGGTCCAGTTCAAGCTCGACCAGCGCATCGACCACCTGCTGATTGATGAATTCCAGGATACCAACCCGACCCAGTGGCAAATGATCCTGCCTTTACTGGAGGAAATGGCGGCTGGAAAAGAGCGCCCGCGCAGTTTGTTTATTGTGGGTGACCGGAAGCAGTCGATCTACCGTTTTCGGCGTGGCAACCCGGAGCTACTGGATCGTGCTGCCGGGTGGATGAATGAGAAGCTCTGCGCACAAAGCATTCATCTTGATGATTCACGGCGATCCTCGCCTGTGATCATCGATACCATTAATACGATTTTTACCGACCCCGACATGCAATCCCTGCTGCCCGGCTTTCAGCGACACGACACTCACCTGAAAGAAGCCTGGGGTCAAGTCGAGATCTGGCCGTTGATCGAAGCGGAAGATAGTGAGGAAAGCAATAGCCTGCATGAACTGCGTAACCCGCTTGAACAGCCCCGTCCGGATACACGTGACCTGCGCTACTACCACGAAGGCGTACAGATAGCCGAACGTATTGGCCAGCTTGTGCAACAACAGGTTGCCGGATACGCTGATATCCTGATCCTGATGCGTTCGCGCACCCACCTCGGCGACTATGAAATGGCGCTGCGTGAACGAGGCATTCCCTATCTCAGCCGGGACCGTGGCACTTTGCTGGAAAGCCTGGAAATTCGTGACATGGAAGCGCTGTTAACGGTACTGATGACGCCACAGGACAACCTTGCGCTGGCACAAGTGCTACGCTCACCGCTGTTCTCGCTGGATGAAAATGTTTTGTATGAGCTGTCACGCCCACTCGGTGGTGTCTGGCTGGAACGCCTCACAGCACTGGCTGAACAACCCGGCTGCAACGTTGCCATACAACGTGCCGCACAATTATTGGCCCGCTGGCGCAAACTGGCCGGCCGTATTCCTATTCACGACCTGCTGGAACAGATTTTTCACCAGGCAAACCTGGTGGAACGTTACCGCGCAGCCGTAACATCCACACAGGCCGCACAGGTCGAGGCCAATCTGGCGCGCTTTGTTGATCTGGCACTGGAGGTCGACAGTGGCCGTTACCCCACGCTGCCACGCTTTCTGGAACGTGTAAAACACCTGCGCGGGCTGGACAAGGAAGGCTTGAGCAAGGCCACACCTGATGCAGCACAACAGCAACGCGTCAACCTGCTCACCATTCACGCTGCCAAGGGACTGGAGGCCCCGGTGGTATTCCTGTGCGACACCACCAGCCAGGGCAGCCCGTCCGGTATCCGCACACTGGTGCGCTGGCCGGCCGGGTCAGACCGCCCGACTGATTTCCTGCTACCCGGCAACAAGGCACAGCGCGACAGTATCACCGAAGCCCGATACCAGCTGGAAAAAACCGAGGAGATCCGCGAGTCTGCCAATCTTCTCTATGTCGCACTGACCCGTGCGCGCAATATGCTGGTTATTTCCGGCTGTCAGCCCTCTCGTGGTAACGCCCTGGGCTGGTACGGGCAGATTGCCGGACCACTTTGTGGCACGACACAGCTGGAAACGCCCTGGCAACAGCACTTTGGTACGCCGCCGGTACAAACAACCACAGCAACCGGACAGACGGAGGACAACATTAATGTCGATACACGCCTGCAACAACCGATACAGGTGGGGCGTCTGTGGCGGGAAATTGCACCCAGTCACAGCATGGACGACAGTGAGATCCTTTCCGGTGATGAACAGGGAAAGCTGCGCGGCACCATCACCCATCGCCTGTTGCAACTGGCGGCTGGACAGGCGGGTGTTGACAATAGCCTTGTCGAACGCATAGCCCGGGAACGGGGGATCGTGTCCGATAATCTCCTGCTTGCAACCTGCCGTGATGAAGTACAGGCGTTACTCGAAAAACCGGATTTCGACTGGATATTCCGGAACGGTTCCCGACGGTGGAGCGAAGTCCCGATACAGTATTGCAAGGATGACCGCACCGTGTACGGCATTGTAGATCGCCTGCTGGTCACGGACGATGCCGTACACCTGATCGATTACAAATCACACCGTGTCACGACCACAGAACATATCGACATACTGACAGAATATTACCGGCCTCAACTTGCGCTATACCGCGAGGCGATGACTCGACTGTGGCCATCACAGACCGTTCATTGCTATTTGCTGTTCACCCACAGCGCGACACTGAGGGTTGTCGACTGACACGTCAGAACGGTTCGCTACGGCCTACCCTGCTAGCCTTCACACTGAAACAAACGCTTTTCACGAATGATTTCCGCCACCGCATCCGGCACCATGTCGACCCAGCCGGCATCCCCCTGGTGAATTTTTTCCAGCACTGTATGAGAAAATATGGACAGGTATTCCCGACGGATACCGGTTAATTCCCGGATATAACCATTCTCCAGCAAATGCAGATACAGGTGCTTCAGGTGTTCCGATACCTGCAGGTTATGTATGGTCACCAGGTCTTCACCTGCTTCACCAAGTGCCGGCCCGACGTACAGACGGAGATCATTTCTGAACATGCGGCCAAATGATTCCAGAATACCGCCTTCCAGACCTTCGTAATATTTCTCGTCGAAAACCTGCTGTAACGTCGGCACACCCAGCACGACACCCACAGGCTGGCGAGTATAGCGAAACAGGTACTCTGCCAGCCGGTAAAATGCACCGCAATCCGAAATCATGACATGCTTGCCCAGTGCACAGAGAATTTCTGCCCGGTACAGATAATCCTCGACATCAATTTCTTCACCCTCGACCAGGTTGTGCAGGGTCATTTCGCTCAGCACAATAACATCGTCGGGATTGACATCGGGCTCTTTGCAAAACTCGGCATGAGCATTATCGAGAAGATTAATATTCAGGTGGGTCGGTGGGCGAAAACGGCTCCGCTCTACCAGTACTGCTTTTTTGTAAAGTGCATCGGCCGGCTGTACCACTTTCCCGTCTGCCTGAAACATAGCGGCACTGGACAGACCATATTGAACAAGACGCAACGCCATCAGACGATTATCTATGCCCGTAAATGCCGGACCGCTGAAATCGATCATGTCGATTTCCATCAGCTCGGGTGAAAGCTGGTCGAGTAACGACTTGATCAGGACTTCAGGTTTTTCGTACAGATAAAGCGCACCATAAATCAGATTGACACCAAGAATACCCAGCGTTTCCTGATCCTGAAGGCTTTCCTGCCCACTCAGACAAACGTGTACATCAATCTGTGAGGCTTCTTCGTCAGGTTGTGTCTGGAAACGGATACCCAACCAGCCATGACCTGCCTGCTGATGAATGAAACTGTGTGTGGCTACGGTATTGGCAAAAGCAAAAAACGCACTGGAGTCACCACGTTTCTCCTGCAGGCGCTCGTTGACCAGCCGGTACTCATGTTGCAGCATCGCCTGCAGGCGTTCACGGCTGACATAACGTTTGCAATTGCCGTAGATAGCATCACTGAACGTCATATCATAGGCCGACATGGCCTTGGCGATAGTGCCGGCTGCGCCACCGACCTGGAAAAACCAGCGAGCAGTTTCCTGTCCCGCACCAATCTCTGCGATGGTGCCGTATTTCCCGTCATCCAGATTGATAGATCGTGCCTTGCGGTGGGTATCCAGCGTGGATTCCATCTTCACTCCCTGGTTGAAAAGCTGATGTCGTTCAGTTGCTGCTGACCTCTACCTTGTCGAGCATTCTGGCCATCTGGTCTGGCGGCACATAACCTGGTGCCGACTGGCCGTTCTCAAACAAAATATAAGGGGTTCCACGCAGGCCCAGTTCCTCAGCCAGCCGCATGTGTTCGTCAACAGGATTGCTACAGGTTTTGTTTGGCACCCGTTGATTGATCTTTGAGTCCGTCAGTGCCTGCTTGCGATCATCCGCGCACCACACGGAAACTGCCTTGTCATACGATGGTGAATGCGCACCGGCTCTCGGGTAGAAGAGATAACGGATCTCGATGCCCTTTGCCAGATACTGGTCCATCTGGCTGTGCAACTTGCGACAGTACCCACAATCAATATCGGTAAACACGGTAACCACATGTTTCACTTTTTCCGGCTTGAAAATAATCATCTTGCTTTCATCGATCGCGCCGATAATCTTGAGTCTCAGGCTGGCCCGCTTTGCTTCGGTCAGGCTTTTGTGTGATCTGAAATCGATCAATTCACCCTGCAACATGTAACGCCCGTCACTGCTGATGTAAACTATTTTGCCTCCGGCAGTGACTTCATAAAGTCCCGGGACAGGTGTCGTTTCGATGGAACTGATGTCGACACCACCCAGTGCGCTACGGATTGTTGCCTTGTCGGCAGCCTCGTCAGCGTTAACAACCGGGGCGAGCCACACAAACACCAGTGCAATAAGAACTGTTTTAACTACGTTCACAATGAATAACCTGTCAGGTTGGGAATCGGCCCAATATTGGACAATGATTCCGTGTTCGGGTTCAGCATTGTACCCCAGTCTTCAGCCTCGCGGGTGATGGCGCTCATGCAGTTGCCGGAGCCGCTCACGGGCGACATGGGTATAGATCTGTGTCGTAGACAGATCACTGTGCCCCAGCAACATCTGTACGACACGCAGGTCAGCACCGTGGTTTACCAAGTGTGTGGCAAAAGCATGTCGCAATGTATGCGGCGACAAGTGCGTGGAAATCTTTACTTTTTGTGCATATTGACGAATCCGGTACCAAAACGCCTGGCGGGTTATAGCGCTGGACTTTCGTGATACAAACAACGTTTCCACGGAACGACCACGCAGCAGCGCCGGCCGTGCATCCCTCAGGTAAGCACTGACCCAGCGCAGGGCTTCTTCACCGACCGGCACCAGGCGTTCCTTGTTACCCTTGCCAACCACCTTGATGACCCCCTGATTGAGGTTCACCCGGTCAGCCGTCAACGACACCAGTTCGGAAATACGCAAGCCACTGGCATACAGCAGCTCCAGCATGGCACGATCACGTATCCCGATCGGCTGGCCGGTATCCGGTGCGCCGAGCAACACCTCGACCTGCCGTTCACTCAGCGTGTGTGGAAGTGGCCGATCCAGTTTCGGGGAAGCAATATTGACGCTGGGATCATCCTTGCGACGACCTTCGCGAACCAGATAGCGGTAGAAACGTCGCAGGACAGATAATAATCGCGCATTACTGCGGACCTTGTGGCCATTACGGTACCGGGAAGACAAATAGGCATTCAGCTCAAGCTCACCGGCTTTTACCAATGCAATATCCTGCGCTTTCAGCCAGACGGCAAAACCACACAAATCCCTGCGGTAGGCCGCCAGGGTATTTTCACTGAGACCATTCTCCACCCACAGCGTATCTGCAAAACGCTCGATAACATTGAGGTCGGTATCGCTGCATTGATCAGCCCGGACTGTTTCTGGACGACTTGCTGGCATGGCTCTCGGTTACCTGAACACGCGGAAACACCCTACCACAATCGCAGACCTGCCGGTGAAGCCGTGCTAAACTGCTGACCAGTATCCATCCACAGAAAACATCTCTCGCCAGGACCTACCCATGAACGACGCCCCCGTAGATTGCTGCGCCGACCCGTCACAGAAACTGCTCAGCGTAGAGCAGGGCCGCCAGCGTATACTCGATGCTGTACCCGCCATTACCGACCACGAACAGCTCCACCTGCGCGATGCACTGAACCGCGTTCTGGCGGAGAATGTGGTATCAAATATTGATGTGCCACCCTTCGCAAATTCGGCGATGGACGGCTATGCCATACGTTACCAGGACTGTGCTGGCACTAAGCCGTGCCTGTTGACCGTAACGGGTGAATCCTTCGCAGGCAGCCCGTTTAATGGCCAGGTCGAACCTGGGCAATGCATACGCATCATGACCGGTGCTGTTATGCCGGATGGTGCCGATACGGTATTGATGCAGGAGAATGTCGAACGTGATGACGACCGGATTCGTTTCGATCCTGCCCATGTAAAAACCGGCCAGCATGTTCGACAGGCTGGCGAAGACACCCGTGCCGGTCAAACCCTACTTGAACCGGGCAAGGTACTGGGTCCGGCCGAGCTTGGCCTGCTGGCCTCCGTCGGCGTGGGGGAAATCCGTGTACGGCGCAAACTGCGCGTAGCGTTCTTCTCAACCGGTGATGAACTCACCAGCATCGGCACCCCCTTGCAACCCGGGCAGATCTTCGACAGCAACCGTTATGCACTCTATGGCCTGTTACGCAACGCCGATGTCGATTGTTACGATCTCGGTGTTATCCCCGACCAGCGTGATGCTGTACGCGATGCCTTCCGGCAGTCAGCTGCCGTTGCCGACCTGATACTGACCTCGGGCGGTGTATCCGTCGGTGAAGCCGACTTTGTCACCGAAACACTGGAAGAACTGGGTGAGATTAATTTCTGGCGCATGGCCATGAAACCCGGCAAACCGCTGGCCTTTGGCAAGGTGGGTGACGCAGCATTTTTTGGCCTGCCCGGTAACCCGGTCTCCGTGATGGTGACCTTCTACCAGTTTGTCCTGCCGGCTATCCGCAGGATGCGCGATGAACAACCACGAGAACCCCTTGTTTTTGAAGCGCGCTGCACCAACCCGTTAAGAAAAACCGCAGGTCGTATGGAATTTCAGCGCGGTGTGCTTCGGCGTGAAGCCGATGGATGCTGGCAGGTTTCGACCACCGGGCTGCAAGGCTCACATGTGCTGAGTTCCATGAGCCATGCCAACTGCTTTATTATGCTCGACGCAGAAACAACCGATATCACTGAAGGTGACCGCGTTCTGGTCCAGCCTTTCACTGATTTTGACAGGTAGCCGTGAGAAACAGGGCGTGGCCTGGATTTACTGCTTCGCCTGCTGCTCGGCAATATCAGCACGCACCTTGTCCATATCCAGCGCCCTGACCTGCTCGATCAGCTGGTCAAGCGCGGATGCCGGCAGTGCGCCAGCCTGTGAAAAGACCATGACCCCTTCACGGAAGATAGCCAGCATCGGAATCGAACGCACCTGGAAGCTGGCTGCCAGTTCAGACTCGGTTTCGGTATCCACCTTGCCAAAGGCAATATCCGGGTTAGCCTCGGAAGCCGCCTCGAATACCGGGGCAAAATTCTGGCAGGGCCCACACCATGACGCCCAGAAGTCGAGAAATACAATATCGTTATTCTCGATGGTTTCCTTGAAGTTATCTTTTGTGAGTTCAATCGTCGCCATGTGCCATCCTGTTACATCGGTCTGTGAAGTATCGCGAGTGTAGCAAGCACGCCGGGCAGGAAAAACCTTGAAAATAAACGGCAGGAAGAGTAGGAGACTTAGGTGTCGCTGCGCTGGCGGCGCTCGTCAGACGGACCAGCCGGTGTTTCTTCGTCACGCTCGGACTCGGTTTCACCGCCATAGGTAGCATCCAGTTCTACCCGGTTACGACCCAGTCGTTTAGCCCGATACAGCGCCTTGTCCGCACGCTCGATAAACGCACTGGCTGTTTCGCCAGGCTTGTACAGCGACACACCGGAAGAAAACGTGGGAATCGGGATCATCTCACCGTTGGCCTGCCAGCGGGTTTCCTGTGCCCGGTTTCTCACCTTGGTCAGGGCACGCAACGAACCTTCAGCATCGGTATTGGGCAGCAACACGGCAAATTCTTCACCGCCATAACGCGCCACCAGGTCATGGTGGCGGAAGATGGAAAGAATGCTCTTGGAGTACAGTTGCAGCACTTCGTCGCCACCACCATGCCCGTATTTGTCATTGATCTGCTTGAAGTGATCAAGATCAATCAAGGCCAGCGACAGCGGGAAACCGTAACGTTGTACACGCGCCACCTCGTCCTCGATACGGCGCAGGAAGGCACGGCGATTCGGCAGACCGGTCAACTCATCGGTAAGACTGAGTAACCTGACACGCGTTAACTCATCGCTCAGCTGACGACTGTCGGATTCAATCAGTTGCAGGTAATGGTGGGTGTTATCGAGTTTCTCGGCAAGGTCATGGTGCCCCTTGGTCAGTTTTTCAATCTCACGGATCAAGGTCCAGCGCAGGTCTTCCAGCTCCTTGCCTTCGCCGGCATGACGCAGCTCGCCGAGTACAACTTCCAGCAGTACGCCAAATTCTTCATTCTGCGCAATAGTGCCTTTTACCTGCTTGCTTAGCGTTGATTGCAGTTTTTGTATATCGCGGCGTTTGGAATCGAGGTGACTGCGATACGCATTATCGACTTTGGTTTCATCCGCGTTGGCATTATCTTCGTCATAAGAGGTCTCTTCTCCGGAAACCTCTTCTTGCTGCTCAGTCAGACCGATCTCTTCCTCGACATCAGGCGTTTGTTGCTCAGCCTCCTGGCGTGCTTCAGCAGCATGCTCATCGGTGCTGCTGAACGGCCATTCCCGCTCATCAGTGGTTTGCGACCGATCTACTGGTGGAATTGCTTCCTGTTCGACGGACTGTCTGGCTGCGGCATAGGCCTGCCCGGTGGGCGGCGGCGGTGCAGGCATCTCCGGTTCCGGTGTGGCGGCGACTGCCACCGTGCTTTCTGGTGGGGAAACTGCCTTCTCTGACGGTGCGTCGATGATACCGAACGATTCCAGCAGGGGGTTGACCGCATTCTGGAACAGCCCTGAATCAAGATTGCGAATCGCCTCAATCTGGCTGGCATACAGCTCAACATAATCACGTAGCGTTTCCAGGTCCCCTGCTGTTAGCGGGGGCTGGAGGCGGGCCTGCAATAACCGGATCTGAACCTGTAACGGAGAACCGTCCCTGAGATGGCTGAGGTAGGCATCCAGCAGCTGATTGACCAAGGTGACACAGGCACGTTCGACCACATGCTGATTATCAACAACATCATCGAGCATCCGCTCGACCTGTCGGTAAATAACGCTACCGGTCTGCGAATGGCGCAGCGCATCCAGCATGCACAGTATTTTGTGCACCCCAGCCGCTTCAATCCCATGGAGATTTGTTGCGCCCATACCTCGACTTATAGCTCCCACGACACAGGCACCCACAGGCACCATCGTTTTATTGTTATCAAGCCTGTTCTGTCACTTAAATTTCGCCCGAACCCGCCGGGCATTCAGCTTTTACACAGTCCAGAAAGTTACTCTGGTTGCACCAAAAGGACAAACGGCACAGGGACAGATATAGGGCCCCTGGCATAAACCATTTGAAATTATTGAACAAACACAACTTTTGTGGGCTATATCACAAAAACCGGGCGCGGCAATTTTTTGACAGTTATATCAGTGGAATAGCGCAGGTTCATGATCTGGCCATACACACACGGCGACTGATGAAACTCTTTTACAGGCATTTTCTTACAGCACAGTAAGCTGATTTCTGAGCTATTACACAGACCGTTTCGACTGTGTTTCTGCGCGGCAATACCGGCTCAGCCGGCATTTTCTTGACAGAAATCAGCCGAAGTCGCCCCTTCAGCCCAGCGCCGAGAAAATGGCATCGCGAATTTCCTCAACTTTTCCAACCCCCGGAACACGGATATAGCGCGGTGCCTTCGGTCCGCCTTCCTCTGCCCACTTTGAGTAGTAACCGATCAACGGTTCCGTCTGATCGTGATAAACATGCAAGCGCTTGCGCACTATTTCTTCCTTGTCATCGTCCCGTTGAACCAGGGGTTCACCCGTCACATCATCCTTGCCTTCCACTTTTGGCGGATTAAACACCACATGATAGGTACGACCTGAATCAGGATGTACACGGCGCCCGCTCATGCGTTTGATAATTTCCTC
>CAZVBD010000017.1:0-10344 GCA_964625255.1 uncultured Thiohalobacter sp.
CATTGGAACGGGAGTGATTATACCACAGTTGGCAACCCCCTTCCGGGAATGGGTGGTCTCAGTGTCGTTTGCGTCGCGCCATCCCGGCGAGACCCAGGAGTTCGGCGATAAGGCTGATCGACAAGTGCTGCATGTGGGAGTAATCTTGGCTCGGCTGAGCATAAAAACTGTATAAAAAACCCGTGCTTATAAAGAACATAAAAAAGGGCGTAAAACGTTCCCGAGAGAAAAACCTGATCCAGAACAGATCAGAGTTATGGGCCATCTTGTCCGTTGGTTTGCTGTTTGTGGCCAGTGTCTTTATGAATGACACCCGGGCTGCGGACCTGGATAACAAGGCGGTTAAGAACGGGAACACTTTCAGGTCTGGCTCCGCGTTGCCTACCATTATAATCAGTCCTGAATGGCGCCCGATAAATGCACAATCGGTAGCGAAAAGCGTCAGCCAGTTTAGCGGAGAGCAACTGGATGCTACCGGCACGCAGAACACCATTGACCTCCAGTACGATACCCCCGGTTTTGTGTTCAAAACAAACTCGGTACTTGGTCAGCCCTATCTGCGGGGGGTAGGCAGTGACATTATTACGGCTGGTGCAGAAGCCAGTGTTGCAACCTTTATCGACGGTATTTACCAGCCGCGCGCGTTTGATTCCATTATCGATTTTTACGATATCGATCGTGTCGAGGTTATTCGTGGGCCGCAGGCGGTGAGCCTCGGTCGCAATGTGGTTGGCGGTGCCGTCAGCATTCACAGCCGTGACCCGGTGTTTTATCGATCCGCGTGGGCTGATGTATTGTACGGTGATTATGATAAACGGCAGTTCCGTGGTGCGATCAATATTCCTGTTCCGGCGGCGCACATGGCATTAAGGCTGGCGGGTAGCACGGCACGCCGCGATGGGTATTCCTATAACCGCTTTCTGGATGAAGACGCCGATAACGAAAACTATCAGGCGATGCGTGGCAAGTTGCTCTATCGGCCGGGAAGTAACTTCAGCATGCTGCTTACGGCGGACTACCGTGAAGAAGCCAGTAACCGCGCAATTGCGCCATGGCCGGACCCGAATAACGGCGTCAATGGTGGTATTGAAGCCGGTGGCATTGTCCCCGACGATCCACGCAAGTTGACATCCAATGTCCGACCCGACCTCAATATAGAAAGTGCACGATACAGCGTTCGTGCAAACTGGAAAATGGACCAGCGCGAGCTGGTATCCACGACGGCATTACTGGAAACAGATGTCACGATTGCGCTGGATCTCGATGGCACCAACGCTGACTTTGCGGGCAATTTCCCTTCGGCTGATTCAACTGCCTTTATGCAGGAGTTTCGTTTGTTTTCTACGACGAAAGACCGGTTTAACTGGACGCTGGGAGCGTTCTTTCTTCAGGAGGATGCAAGACAAACACTCGATGTGCGCCTGCCCCAGGCCGGTATTGTCAGCCACCCTGATGGAAAGGTTGATACGCTGTCCTGGGCGCTGTTCGGTCAGGTCGACTATCAGTTTGATTCACACTGGCGCGCCAGGGCCGGCGTTCGTCACAGCCGGGACCGGCGCAAGCTGGATCTCGTCAAGACAGTAAGCAGTCCGTCCGGGGTGAGCACTACGGCCCAGAACGAACAGGAAGCGTGGCAGGCTACCACCCCCGAGCTGGTGCTGGAATACACGCCGCAGGATGATCGGCTCTACTATGTCAGTGTTTCGCGTGGCTATAAGGCAGGTGGCTACAATACCTCGAGTATTCAGCTTGCATTCGATCCGGAATATCTGTGGGCCTGGGAGTTCGGAGTCAAGTCCCGGCTGCTTGACCAGCGCCTGCAATTCAATGCAGCGTTTTTCTATTATGACTACCAGGATATGCAGCTTCGTACACCTCCCGAGGATGCATCGAACGGAACCTTCCCGAGAGTTATTAACGCGGCAAAATCGATTATTCGAGGTATCGATATCGAGACCCGCTACCGGCCAACGTGGAATTTTGGTTTGTCGCTGAACGCCACCTTGATGGATGCCCGCTTCGAGAATTTCGTTTCGATGGACCCCAATAATCCTGCTGAGAACCCTGATCGTTCTGGCGATCCTTTGCCGCAGGCGCCGGAGCTGTCTGTCAATGTTGGCAGTGACTACACCTGGCCGGTGGATTACGGCACGATCACTTTCCGTGCCGGTTACCGTTACCAGTCAGCGGTATACTTCAATATCTACAAGGACAACGACGTCAAGGAGAAGGGATACGGTATTGTGAATGCAAGCCTTGAGTTCGAAAGTCGGAAAGGCCGATGGTATGGAGAGCTGTACGGCAGGAACCTGACCGATGAGCTTTATGCGCAAAGCATTATCCGTAATGATCCGTTGATCGGCATCAAGTACTTCTGGGGTGCGCCGCGTACAGTAGGGCTTCGTCTGGGTTATCGCCTGTGATACGGCTGACTGCACTCATGCCCGTGCATTCTGTTGCCAGACGAAAGCGCCCGCCAACGGATACATGAACAGCGAGTAGACCACCGCCGGTATGGCCATGGACGCCGAGCCCAGAATACCGGTTGCAATCAGAATAGCCATACCGCCACTTTGCATTCCGGTTTCCAGCACAATGGCTGTTCGCTGTGGAGGGGAAAGTCGTACATAGCTTGCTACCAGGAAACCCAGGGACATATTCAGCAGACACAGCAGCAGCATGACCGGTCCGGCCAGCAGGAACATAGCCGGCAGGGCGTCACGCTCGCGTATCACGATCCAGACCACCAGCATGATGAGTAGCAGGATGGCGGCACGTTTGACGTGGGGTTGCAGGCGAGTGGCAATGCCGGGGCGATACTGGCGCAGTACGACACCCACGGCAGTCGGCAACAAGACAATCGCCACCAGTCTCAGGAAGACCTCCCTTGTTGGCAGGGAAAACTGTTCTGCTTCACCGGTAAACCAGCGCGAGGCCAACCCCACGTACACGGGCAATGTGATGACGGCAAAGAGTTTGTTGAAGGTTGTCAGCGCGATGGATAATGCGGTGTCGCCACGGGCAAGATAGGTAAAAAACGTCGATGTCGAGGCCGAAGGGCAAGCGGCCAGCAGCACCACGCCAACCTGCAGCGCGGCAGGCAGATCGAAGGTTGATGCCAGTATAAAGGCGCTCAGTGGCAACAGAAGAAATTGTGCGATGAATGCCACTACAGCAGCATTACGCGCATGAAAAAGCGCTGTGAAACTATGTACCTGCAGGCTCATGCCAACACCAAGCATCAGAAGTGAGATAACGCCCGGCAATAGAATTTGTAACGGGAACCCGGTGTTCAAGCACGCTCTCCGGACAGGGCCGCAGCTGGCGGCATTTGAACGATATAAGGTAACGGCTTATAGTTGTATCAGGCGGGCAGTATGTCAATGCCCGACGGCAGATCAGTGCCTGGCCGGGTCTGCATGGGGGGTATAACTCGTGGGTAATCGCACCAGAGAGCAACTGATTGACACAATCTATACGGCGGCTACCTTGCCTGGTGCCAGGCATGCGGCGGTGAAAGGCATGCGTGATTATTTTCGTGCCGAGGCAGCGGGCCTCTACGCAGTCACCGTGCCGGACAAAGCGGTCATACCTATCGATGTGCAGGGTCTTGACGAATCCTTCATCAATCAGTACCGGGCGCACTATGTTCACTGCAACCCGTGGCTGGACGTGCCGGAGTTCATGGCGCCCGGGTGTATACGTACTGACACGCTGCTCGACCACTACTATGATCAACCTGGGTTCTACCGTAAAACCGCCTACTATAATGAGTGGCTCATGCCGCAAGGGTTTTGTCATTCACTGAGCACGACCCTGAAGGCAGACAACCGATGTGCTATCCGTTTCTATCTTTATCGTGGAAAGCGCGCCGGTGTTTTCGGGAATGATGAAGTTGATGAATTTCGTAACCTGAGCCGGCACCTGGCCCGTGCGGCCGGCATTATGCAGGATCTGGCTGGTATGGAGTCAGAAAACGGGGTGATGGGGCGAGTCCTTGAGGATCTGCATGTCGGTATCGCTTTTATAGACCGCAATGGCACGCTGCTTCAGGTCAACCACACTACCGACAAATTGCTGGCTACACGTGACGGGCTGGTGAAGCGGGCTGGCCGTTTGCATGCACTTCAGCGTAACGATGATCGGAAATTCAGCCAGGCCCTGCAGGGTGCCATTGCCATCCACCAGGGGGTGTCAGACCAGTCTCCCGCGCGCCTGGATATATGCCGTGCTGAAGGGAAGCGTCCTCTGTGTGTGACATTCATTCCCTTGAACCGCAACCCCGAGCTTACCGGCATCTATGATGCTGCCGTAGCAGTGCTTGTTACCGATCCGGAACGCCAGGTGTCCATTGACCCGGAACAGTTGTACAAGCGTTACGATTTTACGCATGCGGAAGTCTTGCTGGCGCAATGCCTTGTTCAGGGTTTGACGTTGCGTGAGGCTGCAAGACTCAGGGGGATAGGTTACGAAACGGTCCGCTGGCGTCTCAAGATTATGTTCCAGAAAACAGGCACCCACCGTCAGGCAGAGCTGGTTCGCCTGCTGCTCTCCGAAGCGCCCCTGGACAGTCGTAACCCCGTCTGACCCACCCAATTGGGGGGCGCGATTCCGCACCTGCCAGCCCATACTATGACTGAAGCCAATGATGCTGAAAACCGGCTGATCTGCGGTATCGGGCAGCAGTCAGTCTTGTCTGTCATTCCATAGCGGAACAGGTTCTGCCCAGGTTGCGCGATATCGCGTTATATGGCGATCAGAATGAATAGTTGTGTGGGTAGTTTTGTGTTTAATGAGGAGTTGAAATAATGAATATAAAAATAATTACAGCCAGCCTGGTCTTGTTTCTTGCCAGTTCTGCCAATGCATCAATATTTCGTCTTGATATGAATGGTTCGGTTATCTGGACAGGTAGCGGGGTACCTGCTGGCGCGCCAATTGCGCGTAATGATGCGGTTTCGCTTTCTGTTGTTTTTGACGATAGTGTGGCTGCCAATAATGTGGGTAGTACGACAGCCAACTTTTACGATTCAATCATTTCGTTTGACGGAAGTTATGGCAGCTATGCATTTTCAGGCGACAACAGCTCTGTGCGATTAGGGAACGGCAACGCCACAAGAAATGGCGTCACTGGTGACACTATCAAGTTGGCTTTGCAAGGAGTAGCCCTCAATTCAGCTTCCGGGATAAATCGTAACGATTTTATTTCTACGGACGGAAGTGTAGGGGGGCAGATTCTGAGAAGTATTGAGTTTGATGTTTTCAATGAAAATACAAATTTTATTAATTCGGGTGATTCCATCAGTGTTGCCTTGAATGCGCTGGTTGCCGATTTCAGTACACTGACGGCGAATGATCCCTTTGCTGATAACGTCGGCCTGAGAATATTCTTTTCTGATCAGGCGTGGGGAAGTTTCCCGGTTGCGGCGACAGCGGACATCAGTTCTCTCACGCTAACTCAGGTCAGTGCTGTGCCAGTGCCGGCTGCTGTCTGGCTGTTTGGTTCGGGGCTTGCAGGTCTGGCAGGTTTTGCCAGGCGCAAGGTCTAGCAGCATGTCGAAGTCTGCTGCAGGTTGGGTGCATGAAACACTTCAGAAGTAGCATTTCCCGGTAATCTTCCCCGAAGTTCAGGTGGCCAGCATCAGGATCAGGTGTCCGTCTCTATTTGCAGGGTAAAAAGCGTACCGTATTTTCGATTTCAACCAGGACATGCTCTAGTGCTGTCAGAGTGACCTCGATATCCTTTTCCGTGGTGCCGGTGTCTAGTGAAAATCGAACTGCGCAGTGGGCTTCTTCTTCTGTACGATCCATCGCCATTAATACATGTGTTGGTTTGGGTGATCCGGACTTGCACGCCGAACCCGATGAAAAGGAAATGCCGTGCTGATCCAGTGCAATCACCAGTGATTCGCCGCGCAAACCGGGCAGACTCATATTAAGCGTATTCGGCAGGCGCCTGGTGGGGTGTCCGTTCAGGCGGGACAAGGGTACGAGTTTCTGAATGCCGTCCTGAAGCTGGTCACGTAAGCGGGCCATGAAATCAGTTTTTTGCCGGGCCTCCAGGGCCAGCTCGGCGGCCTTCCCCATACCCACAATTGCCGGAACATTTTCTGTCCCTGCGCGCAGGCCGAATTCCTGCTGCCCGCCATGGATTAATGATTCCAGTTCAATGCCCTTACGGACATAGAGCATCCCGACACCTTTGGGACCATGAAACTTGTGACCGGAAAGGCTCAACAAGTCGATATCCAGGCTTTCTATATCGATGGGCATTTTCCCCGCAGCCTGTACCGCATCGGTATGGAACAGTGCCCCCCTGGCATGAGCTATTTTTACCAGCTCCCTGATCGGCTGAATCGTGCCAACTTCATTGTTGGCCATCATGATCGAAACCAGGATCGTTTCATCGGTCAAGGCTTTTTCCAGTTGCTCCGGGTGAATAACACCATCACTGTCCGCCTCCAGGTAAGTGACGCTGAACCCCTGGCGTTCAAGGAAGGCCGTTGTCTGCAGGACAGCCGGGTGCTCGATCCGGCTTGTAATAATGTGCCGACCGGTCGTCTGTTGGGCAAAGGCAATGCCTTTTAAAGCCAGGTTGTTGGCTTCACTGCCCCCACCGGTAAATATAATACGTTTGGGTCTGGCGCCTATCAGTCGGGCCAGTTGACGACGTGCCTTGTCAATGGCTTCACGTGCATCGCGGCCTGCCGTATGGATGCTGGAAGGGTTGCCGTAACGCGACTCAAGATAGGGCAGCATTGCGTCTTTCACGCTTTCCGCGATGGCGGTGGTTGCGTTGTTATCCAGATAGATCCGGTGACTGGTGTTGTTTCGTTGCTGGCTGTTCACACTGGCTGTTACATCAACGACAGGTTCGGACTGTTTTAACCGTGATTTCACGTCGGCACTGCCGGCGGCCACCCTGACCACATCACAGAGCAGTGCTTTATAGACGGGAAAGCCGGAAATCTCGTCATAGTTGGACAAGTCCGTCAGCTCGTTCACATTCCAGGTCTGCCAGGCTTTTGGACCCACCGGTGTGCCACCCCCCATGTTGGCTTCGATAGCTCCCTTGACGATGTCATCGCTGATCCTGGCTCTGAACGGTACCGCGCCCCTGGGGGTGCGTACTTCTACCAGGTCACCCTGTTCAATTCCCCTGAGCTGTGCATCTTCCGTATTGATTTCCACGGCAGGTTCCGGGTTGTCCCTGTTCAGGCTCTTGATTCCGTGATGTTGTGAACGGAAGTCGGTATGAGGACGTGCGCCGGAGTTGAAGACCAGCGGGAAACGTCCGGCAAGCTCGGGTGCAGACTGTGGACCTTCCACCGGATCAGTATATTTGGGCAGTGGCTCATAACCGTATTCGTCCAGTTTGGTCGACCAGATTTCAAACTTTCCGCTGGGTGTTTCAAAGCCGGGCGCACCATCGGCGCGCAATGCCCCCTTTTCATATTTTTTGTATTCCATCATTGCGGTGGGCAATTTAACCCAGCCGCCATGGCGTTGAATGTCCTCCAGCGTATAGCCGGAATCTTTCAATGCAAAACGGATGAGGGCTTCTTCGCTTTGCGGGTAAAGGTGACCATAACCCAGTCGCTCAGCCAGCTCCGCCATGATGAGATAATCGTTGCGTGCCTCGCCTACCGGTTCCACCAGTTTTTCACGCAGACGGAAGAGGGGGCCGTAGACCATGTAGGAATCAATCTCGAACATGGTTGTGGCCGGCAGTACAATATCGGCATAGGCCGCATCTGCCGTGAGTTGTCGATCAATGGTGACAACGAAATCAAGCCGGGAGAGCGTTTCGCGCCAAAGGGAGGTTTGCGGCCATGAGGTCAACAGGGACGCCCCGTGGATGATCAGGCCACGAATGGGGTATGGATCACCGTTGAGGACTGAGTCGACCAGCCCGGAGGCATGAGATTCCCCGCGGTAATCGCTGTAGAGTGGGAATTTGTCGCGCGCTACGGCGCGCTTTAAATCAGGGTTTTCCTGGTTGCAGGAACGGTTGATGGGGAAGTGCTGACCATGCATGGCCAGGCCCGTTCCGCCAGGCGTATCGAGGTGGCCACTGATGGCAAACAGGGTCAGGACGGCACGAATTGCCTGGATGCCGCTGTTGGAATACTCCAGCCCGGTATACATAACCGGGGCAGCGCCTGAGGCTTTCGCAATACGCCGGGCCAGGTCGCGAATTTTATCGGCCGGAACGCCGGTAATGATTTCTGCGACTTCCGGACGAAAGTGTTGGGTGTAGGACACCAGTTCATCAAACCCGAGTGTCCATTGATCGACAAATTTTTCATCGTACAAATCCTCATCGATCAGCACTTCGATCATGGACAGGGCCAGGGCGCCATCCGTACCGGGACGGACGGGCATCCATTCGGCGCCGGTGCGTTTCGCTGTCTCCGTGTGTCGTGGATCGATCACGACAATCTCGCAACCGCGTTTGGCCGCCGCTTCAAGGCGGGACATCTCCAGTGGCGGTGAGTCCGTGGCCGGATTAGCACCCCAGACAATCAGCAGTGCTGCATTTTCAATATCGGTATACATATTGATCAGCATGCGTCCCAGGGTGACATCGGGCGCGATCATCGCAAAAGAGACATAGCACAGGGCGCCAACACCCATGGTATTGGGAGAACCAAAGGGGAACAGCACATTGGAGGCCGAAGAGACAGCGACGCCCTTCGGCTGGAACATGTCACACAGGGAGAGTTCAAAAGCACCGCGGCCGGTATAGAGGGATACCGCCTCCGGCCCCGATTCAGCCTTGATGGTGTTCAGATTCCTGACGATGGCATCATAAGCCTCATCCCAACTGATCCGTTCAAAGGCATGCGTGCCTTTGGGGCCAACCCGTTTCATGGGATATTGCAGACGGTGTTCGGAGTAGATAATTTCCGGGGCACACTGCCCCCGGCGACAGATCATACCTAACTGGTGGGTCTTGTCGGCGCGAATGTCCACCATTTTGCCATCCTGCATACCGGCTTCAATCCAGCAGCCGGCAGGGCAAATACCGCAGATTCCCTTCTTCCACTCAATCGATTGCCTTGCCAAGTTACCTTCCCCCGTCTGTCAGTATTCGTCAGCCAGTTATCTCAGGTAATTTCATGTGAGCGAACCTGTCCGTTCGGACAGGTTAAAGGTACTATAATATCATTTAAATTATGGTTATTTTGGCAATGGAATAACAAAGAAAACCCAATATCCTGCTACGGAGCCTGTTATGGATAAAGAAATACAGTACGGTGCCTACCCGCCACTCCCACTGGAAGCCTGGGAAGAAACCAAAAATACCTTACATCTCTACGTACAGATTATCGGTAAAATCAGGCTGGCGCTTTTCCCCAAAATGAATCACTGGTGGCACGCAACGCTGTACATATCCACCCGGGGGCTTACGACTCGAACCATTCCTTATCATGACGGGTTGTTCGAAATTGAATTTGATTTTATACATCATGTGCTGTCTGTAACAACAAGCAAAGGCGAACATGAACAGGTAGAGCTGAACGGTATATCCGTCTCGCAATTCTACCGTGAGGTTTTTGATGCGCTTTCAAAACTTGGCATAAAAGCCAACATTCTGGCTGTTCCCTATGACAATGTCAGCAAGGTGCCTTTCGAAAACAACCACGTTGATGTTCGATACGACAAGGATGCTGTGTATCGGTTTTGGCAGGTTATGGTTGCGGTCAGTACTGTCTTTGAAAGATTCAGGGCCGAATACACAGGGAAAAGTTCACCCGTGCATCTTTTCTGGCACCATCTTGATCTTGTTATCACCCGGTTTTCCGGAAAGCGCGTAGCGGATAAAGAATGGCCGAGCAATGTTGAACGGGAAGCCTATTCCCATGAAGTGATCAGTTTCGGATTCTGGGCAGGCGATGATGTCGTGAGAGAACCTGCTTTTTATGCCTACGCGTATCCGGAGCCGGAAGGCCTTATGGAACAACGTCTGGAACCGGACGCTGCAGTCTGGAGTACTGCACCAGGCTATGCCATGGCCTTTTTACCTTACGAGGCAGTACGACAGTCCAGTGATCCCGGGCAAGCTGTCATGAGCTTCCTGGAAAGCGTTTACCGGGCAGGAACCTCCTGTGGTGGATGGGATGTCAAAAGTTTTGCGTTATAACCGCAAATTGGTAGGGATCAACACAGCAGGGTGATGGCGCTGAATCAGGGGGTCTGGAGCAAAAGCAGGCTGCCGGCACCGGTGGCCAGCATCAGGATCAGACCGGGTGCAAAATATTTCGCCATGCTGCCGCCGGCAATCACGAAAACCAGCACGCCTTTCACCAGTGTGTTGACCAGTGCGGCCAGCAGGATGGC
>CAZVBD010000017.1:10444-15172 GCA_964625255.1 uncultured Thiohalobacter sp.
TTCATCAACACGAAACCAGAGCCAGGCCGTGTAGACCGTTGCCACGAGGGTGATCAGGCCCAGGGGCAGTGCCAGGTGGGGCAGCAAGGCCGGGTTGATAATACTGACTTCGATCAGGATGCGCGGGAACATGGTTGTCGAAGCCACCAGGACCCCCACGGACAGCAGCCGTCCCATGTTGAGCTGCCTGGCAAGGCGGGAGAAGGTCAGGGTGGTTGCTGTCGAGGAAACCATGCCGCCGAACACGCCGGTCAGCAGAATGCCGCGTTCGGTACCGACCAGTTTCATGGCCAGGTAACCGGCGAACGACAGGCCGGCAATCAACACCACCATCCACCAGACCTGGTAAGGATTAATCGCCTGCCACGGCCCATACCCCTGGTTTGGCAGCACAGGCAACAGAACAACCGAAATCAGTAACAGTTTTATCGCCGCGTAGAACTCTTCCGGCGCCAGCCGGCGCAACCAGCCGTGCAGTATGGGTTTCAGGCTCAGCAGGGCAACGGTGATAACGGCACCGCTGATGGCAATGTGAATCTGTCCGCGAACGGCCAGTGCCCCCAGTGCAAAGGTCACCAGCGCGGCGACCAGTGTGGTAATGCCGGAGTCCTGGTCGACCTGGCGTTCACGCCAGTAACCGGCAACCAGGATGGCAGTCAGTGCCAGAAAGGAGATGCCGAGCAGTATTTCGCCCATGTCTTCAGCAAGTAATGCCCACAGGCCACCCAGCAGTCCCAACAGACCAAAGGTGCGGATGCCGGCAATGCGCCTGCCTTCTTCGGCGCTACGTTCTGTCCAGCCGCGTTCAATGCCAATCAGCAGTCCGAGTGCCAGTGCAATGCCCAGGTTGGTCAGCTGTTCCAACGGCTTCAGTCCTAGCGGCCTTTCATAATACGCTGCTTGTCACGTTGCCAGTCACGGTCTTTGATGGTGGTGCGCTTGTCGTGTTCTTTCTTGCCTTTGGCGAGCGCAATTTCCAGTTTGGCACGACCGCGTTTCCAGTACATCGCTGTGGGGATCAGTGAGAACCCCTTGCGTTCCACGGCACCGATCAACCGGTCGATCTCATGGCGGTGCATCAGCAGTTTGCGGGTGCGTCGCGGGTCGGGGTGGATATGCGTGGAGGCGGTCGGTAGCGGGGTGATCAGGCAGCCGAACAGGAATGCCTCGTTGTTTTTGAGCAGAATATAGCTGTCGACCATCTGTACATTACCGGCGCGCAGGCTTTTAACTTCCCAGCCTTCCAGCGCAATGCCGGCTTCCAGCCGGTCGGAGAGGGTGTAGTCGTGGCGCGCTTTTTTGTTGAGCGCAATGGTGCTGCTGCCTGCACCGGATTTCGATTTCTTCTTGCCGGATTTTGCCATACGTTCATTATACGCACTTAATCGCTTGAGCCGGCAGCGGATTTTCCGGACAATCGTTGTCGATTCGATCGACAGGGCAAGGTATGACACAACCACGAAAATCCATACATGGCAGTTGGTCCAGCCGGTTGGCATTCATATTGGCGGCCACCGGTTCAGCGGTCGGTCTGGGTAATATCTGGAAATTCCCCTATATTGCCGGCGAGAATGGAGGAGGGGCTTTTGTTCTGGTGTACCTGGTCTGTATTGGCCTGATCGGTATTCCCATCATGATGGCAGAGGTCATGCTCGGACGGCGTGGCCGGCAGAGCCCGATTAACACCATGCGCGCACTGGCGGCGGAGGCCGGGGCAAATCCTGCCTGGCGCTGGCTGGGTTGGGCCGGAGTTGTGGCCGGGTTCCTGATTTTGTCCTATTACAGTGTGATCGCCGGCTGGGCGCTGGCGTATGTATTTCGTTCTATGGCGGGTGTCTTTACCGGTGCCACCGCCGAAGGTGTCAGCAGTATTTTCACCCAGCTGACAGAAGACCCTGAACGGTTACTGGCCTGGCATACGCTTTTTATGGTCATGACCATGATCGTAGTGGCGCGTGGTGTGAAAAGCGGGCTGGAACAGGCTGTGCGCTTTCTGGTGCCGGCGTTGTTTGTACTGCTCCTGTTGCTGGACGGTTACGCGATGGCCAGTGGATCATTCGATCAGGGGCTGAATTTTCTGTTCACACCGGACTTCAGCAAGATCACCGCCAACGGTGTACTCATTGCCATGGGACACGCCTTTTTCACGCTCAGTCTCGGTATGGGCGCCATTATGGTGTACGGGTCCTATTTACCGGATCGCACCTCGGTGGCTCGCACCAGCATTATCATTGCTCTGCTGGATACATTGGTGGCGCTGCTGGCAGGTATGGCGATTTTCCCCATTGTATTTGCCAATGGACTGGAACCGGGGGCAGGTCCTGGTTTGATATTTCAGACCTTGCCCATTGCTTTCGGGCATATGGCGGGCGGAGGTCTGTTTGGTACCCTGTTTTTTGTTCTGCTGGTGTTCGCCGCCTGGACCTCGGCGATATCGCTGATCGAGCCGGCAGTGGCCTGGCTGGTCGAGAACAAGGGGGTGACGCGCGTCTATGCGTCGGTCTATGCTGGTGTCGCGACCTGGAGCATGGGGTTGTTGACAATCCTGTCGTTTAGCCACTGGGCAAACTTTTACCCCCTGTCATATATCCCGGTTTTTGAAAAATATACGGTATTTGATTTGCTCGATTACCTCACGGCCAATATCATGCTGCCGCTGGGCGGGTTAGCAATCGCGATATTCAGTGCCTGGGTCATGCGCCGCCGGGACAGCGTGCAGGAACTCGATATGGGTGATGCGACGGCCTATCGATTGTGGCATTTCCTGGTGCGCTATGTGACGCCGATTGCAGTGATTATTGTATTTCTTAATGTAACCGGATTGGTTGATTTTTAGGTGGCAGTTGGAGTTCCATGACATTAATTAACAAGTTTGCACTGGTGCCTTACTCACCGGCACAGATGTTTGCACTGGTCGATGACATTGAAACCTACCCGGAATTTCTGCCCTGGTGCAAAAGTACCCGTATCCTGTTGCGCACGGAAGATGAAGTGCGCGCGACCATCGAGTTATCTAAAGGCGGCGTGGAGAAAGCCTTTACCACCTGCAACCGCAACCAGAAAAACAAGATGATCCAGATGCATTTGATTGAAGGACCGTTCAAGCGACTGGAAGGTTTCTGGCGCTTTGACGCATTAGGGAATGATGGCTGCAAGGTATCGCTGGATCTTGAATTCGAGTTTTCCAGCCGTATGCTCGGTATGGTGATCGGGCCGGTCTTCAGCCAGGTGGCCAATTCACTGGTGGATTCTTTTCAACAGCGCGCGGTGGATGTCTATGGCTGAACCCATGATCCCGGTTGAGGTGGCTTATGCCAGACCTGAAGAGCAGGTGCTTCTGCGCTTAGAGGTGCCCGAGGGTACGACGGCACTTCAGGCCATTGAGCTGTCAGGTATCCCCCGACGTTTCCCCGAGATCGATAGGGATAATCTCAAGCTGGGTATCTTTGGCAAGCTGAAAAAACCCGACCAGGTGCTGGCATCCGGTGACCGGGTAGAGATTTATCGAAAGTTGCTGGCTGATCCCAAAGAAGTTCGCAAACAGCGTGCAGCAAAGGGCAAACGCACGGGCAAGGGTGGTGGGGACCTCAAGCCGGCATCGACCTAATGTGTGTGATTGTCGACTGGTCCGGCATCCGGACGGAACGGTTCCTGCTCCGGGCCGGTGCCACTGAACGTAATCCAGCGCCAGAAGCGCGTTAGAATACCCGGGTTTACGAGTTCCTGCGGTGGCACGTTGACCGTGACCAGCCGGTTCGGTGGTTCCGTGGGTGCATTCGGGTCAGGCAGTATCGTACCGTCCATGCGCACCAGCGTATCATCCTTAAAGAACACGGCCAGGTGATCACTGCGCGCTTTGCCTTCACCCCGGGTACCCGGTTTGTACAGGTAGTAGTAGTCCCAGCGGTTGGCATGAAACGGGTCGGCGAGCAGCGGGGTACCTAAAATGAACTGAACCTGACGCCGGGTCATACCGGTACGTAACTGGTTGACAGCGTCCTGTTTGAGTACGTTGCCCTGCTGGATTTCGATCTTGTAGACCCACGGCAGGCGGCTGGCAACGGGGTCGCCAGAACAGGAGGCGAGCGAAAAACTTGCAATGATGGCAATAAGAGTGAGAAGCTTTCGCATCAACAACGGGACCGGTTTGCTCTGTTTTCAAAGAAGGGCGCGATGATAAACGATACGGCCGGTTTTGAATACGCCTGACGGGAAGAAAAGCATTGGAATCCAGTGATCTGCGCAAAGTAGGGCTGAAAGTCACCCTGCCGAGGATGAAGATCCTCGAAATTCTTGAAAACAGCGATACGCGCCACATGAGCGCTGAGGATGTCTATAAGCGTCTGCTTGAAGCCAAAGAGGACATAGGTCTGGCGACTGTATACCGGGTATTGACCCAGTTCGAGGCCGCCGGACTGGTGAATCGCCACCATTTCGAAGGTGGGCATTCGGTGTTCGAGATGGACGAAGGCCAACACCACGATCATATTGTCTGCACGCGCTGCGACAGGGTGGTGGAGTTCTTCGATGAAACCATCGAGAAGTGTCAGGAGGCTGTGGCGAAGAGAGAAGGCTTTATCATCCGCGAACATTCACTGATTATCTATGGTGAATGCGCACGCGAGAATTGCCCTAACCTTAAGGATTAGAGGATGTGTTTGTCGCTGTGGTCAGCTGGCCCAGCATTTCCCGGGCGTGATCGAGTGTTGCCTGAGTCATTTTTTGCCC
>CAZVBD010000017.1:15272-24519 GCA_964625255.1 uncultured Thiohalobacter sp.
TCGCTGGCTTCCGATGCAATGACCTGGATAGCCAGGCTGATGCGCGACAGTTCGCCACCGGAAGCCACTTTTGCCAGCGGTGCGGGGGGCTGCCCCGGGTTGGCGCTGACCTTGAATTCAATCTGATCACCACCCAGTGGAGACAATTTATCTGACGGGGTTTCATTAACCTCGATTTTCAGTTGGCCGCCGTTCATGCCCAGTGCCTGCATCGCCACGCTGACCTGTTTCGAAAGCTGTCCGGCGGTTTTGGTGCGTTGTTTGTGCAGTTTGGCCGCCGCTTTCCGGTAGTCACTTTCCAGTGCCAGCCTTTGCTGCTCCAGGGTGTCGAGGCGCTGATCAGCCTGCTCCAGTTGTTCCAGTTCACTGGCAAGGTGCTGGTGGAAGTCGGGCAGGGTTTCCGGTTTGATGCGGTGTTTGCCTGCGACGTTGTGTAACGCATCAATGCGTTGCTCGACCTCCTGTTGCCGTTGCGGGTCAAGTTCCACACGGTCGCGGTAATCGCGCAGCAGGTTAACACCTTCTTCCAGCTGGATGAGAGCGCTGTTAAACAGTTCGCTGGCCTCTTTAAGGGAGGGATCAATGCTTGTCAGTGGCGCAAGGTCGTTAACGGCCTGACCGAGCAGGTCGTGTGCAGAACGTTCGACGTCGTACAGGGCATCGTTGTGGCTGGCGCAGGTTTCCAGTAGCTGGCCGGCGTTGGACAGACGTGCAAGCTCTGTGTGCAGTGTTTCCACTTCACCGGGTTGTGGTGCCAGTTCGTTGAGTTCCTGGAGCTGAAAGCGTAAAAATTCCAGCCGTGAGTCACGGTCATTACCGTTGCCGACAATCGCTTCAATCTCTCGCTGAATGCGTTTCCAGCCCTGGTGCAGGCTGGCAAGTTTGTGCAGTGTTGTGCTGTGTTTGCCGTGTCGATCCAGCAACTGGCGTTGCAGGTCTCGCTTCATCAGGGACTGGTGCTCGTGCTGACCATGAATGTCGACCAGGTGTTCGCCCAGCTCGCGCAACAGTTGCAACGGAACGGATGTGCCGTTGATATAGGCACGAGAACGGCCTTCGCGAGCAATAACGCGGCGCAGTTGGCAATCGTTGTCGAGGTCCAGTGACTGGGTTTTCAGCCACTCACGTGCTGTATCAAGCGTGGTGATGTCGAAGCTGGCACTGAGGTCGGCGCGTTCGGTGCCGTGGCGTACAGTACCCGCCTCGGCGCGGTCGCCAAGTAGCAAACCGAGCGCATCGAGGAGGATGGATTTACCGGCACCGGTCTCACCGGTCAGTGCCGTCATCCCGCTGTGCAGCTCGATTTCCAGTTCGTCGATAATGGCAAAGTCGCGAATGTGCAGTGAAACCAGCATCAGGGCTGCTCCGCCCAGCGCAGTTTTTTACGCATGATGTCGAAGTGATCATGGCCGCGTGGATGGATCAGCCGCAAGTCGTGATCCTTGCGGCGGATGCGGATCAGGTCACCGCCATCCAGGGGGAAGTTAACCTGGCCGTCACAGGTGATTTGTGCTCTCGTGTCGATATCGCCGTGCAGCAGGATGTCAATTTGCACCTGGTCGTTGACCACAATAGGGCGGTTGCTCAGCGTATGCGGGCAAATCGGTACCAGCACCAGCGCATCCAGCCCCGGGTCCAGGATCGGGCCGCCACCGGATAGCGCATAGGCCGTTGAACCGGTGGGTGTCGACACAATCAGGCCATCGGCGCGCACAGTGTTCAGGAACCGGTCATCAATATGGGTATCCACTTCGATCATGCGCGCGATATCGCCTTTATGCACGACCACATCATTGAGCGCATCGCTTTCACTGATGACCTGGCCGTCGCGTATGACGACAGCGTGCAACAGCGAGCGTTGTTCTTCCTCGTAGTTACCGGCAAGGATTTCATCCAGGCGGTCACACATTTCGTCCGGTGATACGTCAGCCAGAAAACCCAGTCTGCCCAGGTTAACGCCAAGGACGGGTACGCCCGCCCCGGCCAGGCTTCGCGAGGCGTTGAGCAGCGTGCCGTCTCCGCCTACAACAATGGCGAGGTCGCAACGGGCGGCGAGGTCGGCGCGCTTTACCTGCGCCGTTGACGGGGAATCAAAATAGGCCGCCGCCGTCGCGTCCAGCAGTACCGGCAGCCCGCGGCTTTCCAGTTCGCCCAACAGTGTCGCCAGGGTACTGGCGACGGCAGTGTCTCCGGGTTTTGCAATAAGGCCGATGGTCTGGAAGCGGGCATTCATATCTCGCTAATGCTATCGGTTCCGCAGCGTTGCGCCAACTGTCTATTTCGACGAATTTTTTTATTCACTACAGGCGGGGGTGTTAGCACTCCCGGCGCAAGAGTGCTAAAGTCGCGGCGTGACAGATATGAACAGGGGTTGATGAGGCCGTGGCCGCCGAGCTTACCGAACGCGCACAGTATCTGCTGAAAGCGCTGACCGAGCGCTACATCCGTGATGGCCACCCTGTGGGTTCGCGCACGCTGGCGCGCGATGCCGGTCTGAAACTCAGCCCTGCGACGGTACGCAACGTCATTGCCGACCTGGAAGATCTCGGTCTGGTGTGCTCACCGCATACCTCGGCCGGCCGTATTCCTACCGTACAGGGATATCGCCTGTTTGTGGACACGCTGTTGTCAGTCAGGCCGCTGGAGCAGCAAACCCTCGAAGAGTTCGAGGAAAATTTCGATATCAAGGGCGATAGCCGTGATCTGATCGAAGTGGCCTCCGGCCTGCTGTCGGATGTTACCCGGCTGGCTGGCGTGGTGACGTTGCCACGACACGAGCACGCCTCCCTGCAGCGGGTCGAGTTCCTGCCCTTGTCGAATTGCAAGGTGCTGGCGATTCTGGTGATCAGCGATACTGAGGTCCAGAACTGTATTTTGAATACAGAGCGCGACTATGGCGCCGCCGAGCTGCAGCAGTATTCGAACTTTCTTAACGAACAGTTTGCCGGCAAGGAGCTGCAAAGTGTACGCGCAACACTGGTTGCCGAGTTGCGGGAGACGCGCGAGAACCTCAACCGTATGATGACCACCGCCATGACCATGGCGGACAAGGTGCTGAGCGAGGCAGAAAAGGGCAGCGATTATGTGCTGGCCGGGCAGACCAACCTGATGGACTGTGACGAGTTGTGCAATGTCACGTCACTGCGCCAACTGTTCGAAGCGTTTGATGAGAAGCGTGAAATTCTCATGTTGCTCGATCAGTGTGTGGAAAATGAAGGTGTACAGATTTTTATCGGCGAGGAATCAGGCTACCAGATGCTCGACGAATGCAGCCTGGTGACGGCGCCCTATTCGGTGGATGGTCAGGTGCTTGGTGTGCTGGGCGTTATTGGTCCTACGCGTATGGCCTACGAGCGGATTATCCCGATTGTTGATGCCACGGCGCGCATTCTGAGTGCGGCCTTGAATCCCAGAGATTAGCCCCCATATCTGCGCTTCAGTCAGATGACATGTGCTGGCATACTGATCAGTCAAAACATGAGAATGTTTAAATAACATATTGGTTATTAAAGAGGTAACAAATGGCTAAGGAACAAAGTGCAGCGCCGGAAGACGAGCGGGACACTGGCGCAGAATCGGGCGCAACAGGCGCTGGATCTGACGAATCAGCGGAATCGAGCCACGAAGAATTACATGCGTTGCTGACGGATGCCCGCTCCAAGGCCGATGAACACTGGGACCAGTGCCTGCGCTTGCAGGCTGACATCGACAACCTGCGCAAGCGCAGTGAACGCGATCTGGTCAATGCGCACAAGTTCGGCCTGGAGAAAATTGCAGCCGAGCTTCTGCCGGTCAAGGACAGCCTGGAAATGGGTCTGACGGCCGCCGGTGAAAACAGCGATGTGGAAAAGCTTATTGAAGGCAGTGAGCTTACGCTGAAAATGCTGGACGCGGTTCTTGAGAAGTTTAATATTAAAGAAATCAATCCATTAAACGAAAGATTTAATCCAGATTATCACGAAGCTATGTCAATACAGGAACGTGATGATGTGGAGCCGAACACCGTCGTGGCAGTGATGCAGAAGGGTTATCTGCTGAACGGCCGACTGATTCGACCGGCGATGGTCATGGTATCGAAGGCGCCTGCGGGTCGGACGATTGACGAACAGGCTTGAAAAACCGGCTGATACCCCCATCTAGGGAAACAGTTGAAGATAAAGTGTTAAACAGAATTTGAATTCAGGAGACATAAGCAAATGGGCAAGATAATTGGAATAGACCTCGGAACCACCAACTCCTGCGTCGCAGTGATGGAAGGTGGTGAGCCTCGCGTCATCGAAAACAGTGAAGGTGATCGCACCACCCCTTCTGTCGTGGCATTTGCCGACGGTGACGAGGTATTAGTAGGCCAGGCTGCCAAGCGCCAGGCGATTACTAATCCTGCCAATACCTTGTTTGCCATCAAGCGCCTGATCGGTCGCCGTTTTGAGGACGACGAGGTTCAGAAGGATATGGAGCTTGTCCCCTACAAGATCATCAAGGCTGACAATGGCGATGCCTGGGTGGAAGTGAATGGCAAGAAGATGGCGCCGCAGGAAGTGGCGGCCCGCGTTCTGCAGAAAATGAAGAAGACCGCAGAAGACTATCTCGGTGAAGATGTGACCGAGGCGGTTATCACGGTGCCGGCCTATTTCAATGATTCCCAGCGTCAGGCAACCAAGGATGCGGGCAGGATCGCCGGTCTGGACGTCAAGCGTATTATCAATGAGCCGACGGCGGCAGCGCTGGCCTATGGCATGGACAAGAAGCGCGGTGACGTCAAAATTGCCGTGTACGATCTGGGTGGTGGTACTTTCGATATCTCCATTATTGAAATCGCCGAGATCGATGGCGAGCATCAGTTTGAAGTGCTGTCCACCAACGGTGATACCTTCCTCGGCGGTGAAGACTTCGACAAGCGCCTGATCGACTACCTGGCTGACGAGTTCAAGAAGGATCAGGGTATCGACCTGCGTGGCGATCCGCTGGTGATGCAGCGCCTCAAGGAAGCCGCTGAAAAGGCCAAGATCGAGCTGTCTTCCAGCCAGCAGACCGATATCAATCTGCCGTACATCACGGCCGATGCGACCGGTCCCAAGCATATGAACCTGAAGATTACCCGTGCCAAGCTGGAATCGCTGGTTGAGGATCTGATCGACCGCACCATTGATCCGTGCAAGCTGGCGCTCAAGGATGCCGGTATGTCCATCAGTGAAATCGACGATGTGATCCTGGTCGGTGGTCAGACGCGTATGCCCAAGGTGCAGGAAGCGGTACAGGCATTCTTCGACAAAGAACCACGCAAGGACGTCAACCCGGATGAGGCGGTTGCTGTGGGCGCCTCAATTCAGGGTGGTGTGCTCGGTGGTGAGGTCAAGGATGTATTGCTGCTCGACGTGACCCCGCTGTCGCTGGGTATCGAAACGCTGGGCGGTGTCATGACCAAGCTGATCGAAAAGAACACGACTATCCCGACCAAGGCGACGCAGGTATTCTCGACCGCTGACGATAACCAGAATGCGGTGACGGTGCATGTCTTGCAGGGTGAGCGCGAAGTGGCCTCGGCCAACAAGTCACTGGGTCGCTTCGACCTGACTGACATTCCGCCGGCACCGCGTGGTGTACCGCAGGTCGAAGTCACGTTCGACATCGATGCCAACGGTATCCTTAACGTGTCTGCCAAGGACAAGGGAACCGGTAAGGAACAGAAGATCGTGATCAAGGCATCCAGTGGATTGTCGGATGATGAAGTCGAGCGGATGGTGTCGGATGCCGAGGCGCACGCCGACGAGGATCGCAAGTTCCACGAACTGGCGGATGCGCGCAACCAGGCCGATAACATGATCCACGCGACCGAGAAATCCCTCAAGGATCTGGGTGAGGACAAGGTCAGTGCGGAAGAAAAGACCGCCATTGACAAGGCCATCGAGGAACTGAAGGACGTTCTTAAAGGTGACGACAAGGAGGCTATCGAAGCCAAAACGGCGGCACTGGCCGAGTTGTCCGGCAAGCTTGCCGAGAAGTTATACGCCGACAAGGGTGGCGCCGAAGGTGCTGCTGCCGGTGCAGCGGCTGGCGGTGCCCAGGCCGAAGCCCCGGCGGACGCCGGTGATGATGTTGTCGATGCCGAGTTCGAAGAGGTCGAGGACGATAAAAAGTAAGCGGTACTCATAACCCCGGTGGTTTTGCCGGGGTGGTTCGGGCGGTTCGCCGCGTAAACAACCGAACCGCCGGAACGCCAAGTGTTGCCTTCGTGCTAACCTTGGCGTTCTCTTGTGCCCGGGGTATGGGTATGGCGTTTTGGTGGTTAATAACGAAGCAAAGAAACTGAGCTATGTCGAAGCAAGATTATTACGAAGTTCTGGGCGTTGCCAAAAACGCCAGTGACGCAGAGTTGAAGAAGGCCTACCGGCGCGCAGCACAAAAGCATCATCCGGACCGCAATCCGGATAATGCCGAGTCCGAGGAGAAGTTCAAGGTAGCCAAAGAGGCCTACGAGATACTTAGCGATGCACAGAAGCGTGCCGCGTATGACCAGTTCGGGCATGCGGGTGTCGACCCGTCGATGGGAGGTGGGGGACGCGGTGGTGGTGGTGGCGCCAGCTTCAGCGATGTATTTGGCGATGTATTTGGTGACATTTTTGGCGGCGGTGGTCGTGGTGGAGGGCAGCGCGTTTATCGTGGTGCCGATCTGCGTTATAACCTGGAGCTGTCGCTCGAGGATGCGGTACGCGGTACGACTGTCAAGATTCGTGTGCCGACTTTCGCCAGTTGTAAAACCTGTGGTGGTTCCGGGGCAAAGAAGGGAACCCAGCCGAGTACCTGTACGACCTGTGGAGGCCATGGCCAGGTGCGCATGCAACAAGGTTTCTTCTCGGTGCAGCAGACCTGCCCGCGCTGCAAGGGTACTGGTACAGTGATTAGCGACCCCTGTGGTGATTGCCACGGTGAGGGTCGTATCAAGGAACAAAAAACCCTGTCGGTGAAAGTACCGGCAGGTGTCGATACCGGTGACCGGATCCGCCTGGCCAATGAAGGTGAAGCGGGTGAAAGCGGTGGGCCATCCGGTGACCTGTACGTGCAGATCCAGGTTCAGGAACACGCGATTTTCAAGCGCGACGATGCCAACCTGTATTGCGAAGTGCCGATCAGTTTCGCCACGGCCGCGCTTGGCGGTGAACTGGAAGTGCCTACGCTGGATGGCCGGGTCAAACTGAAGGTGCCGGAAGGCACCCAGACCGGCAAGCTGTTCCGCATGCGCGGCAAGGGTGTTAAACCAGTCCGCGATAACGCTGTCGGTGACTTGCTGTGTCGTGTGGTTGTGGAAACACCGGTCAAGCTCAGTTCAAAACAGAAAGACCTGCTGCATGAACTGGAAGGCAGCACGAAGGAAAATGTGAAGCACAGTCCACAGGCGCATTCCTGGCTGGACGGTGTGAAGAAATTCTTTGATGGTGTGAAATTTTAAAGAGAGACAATATCATGACACGCATAGCGGTTCCCGGCGCTGCCGGTCGCATGGGGCGGAACCTTATTGATGCCTGTCAGGGTGCCGATGGGCTTTCACTGGGCGCAGCGACGGAACGTCCGGGCCACGATCTGATTGGCAGTGATGCCGGCGTCGTGGCAGGTGTTGGTGAGCTGGGTGTGGCGATCGGTGATAATCCCGAAGCGGTTATCGATGATTTTGATGTATTGATCGACTTTACTGCACCGGCCGTCACGTTGACGCACCTTGAGCTGTGTCGGCGCCATGGCAAGTCAATGGTGATTGGTACGACGGGTTTTAATGACGAACAGAAGCAGCAGATTCACGACGCGGCGAACGATATCAGTATTGTGTTTGCGCCCAACATGAGTGTCGGCGTCAACCTGTGCTTCAAGTTGCTCGACATTGCGGCGCGCGTGCTGGGTGATGATGTCGATATCGAGATTATTGAGGCACATCACCGTCACAAGGTGGATGCACCATCCGGTACCGCCTTACGCATGGGCGAGGTAGTGGCGACTGCACTGGGCCGTGATCTGAAAACCTGTGCCGTGTATGGCCGGGAAGGCATCACAGGTGCCCGTGAGCGAAATACCATCGGTTTTGAAACGATTCGCGCCGGCGACATTGTCGGCGAGCACACCGTGATGTTTGCCGCCGAAGGCGAACGTGTGGAAATCACTCACAAGGCGTCCAGCCGCATGACCTTTGCCTCCGGTGCAGTACGCGCGGCCGGCTGGGTCAACGAGCAACCCAATGGTCTCTATGATATGCCCGATGTGCTTGGCCTTTGATGGCATCCCGTGTGGCCAGGCATGGAGCACGCCCTGTTTTTTGATGCAGGTTTTGCGGATGTCCCGCATTTCAGTTTCTGACTGACATGGCGAGATTGCTCTGGAAGGGTAATGAGCGTTTCCCCTGGCTGACACGCTTTGGCCAGTGGTCAGAAGCGGCTCTCATGCGCCTGTTCTGGGGGTTTATGTTACTGCTACCAGCAAAAAAGGCTTCGGCCTTCGGTGCCCGGTTGTTTGGCTGGCTTGGGCCGCGCAGTGGCAAGCAGCGTCATGTGGTCGCTAATTTGCGCATGGCCTGTTCCGACCTTGATGAGACTGAAATCCGGTCACTGGCACGAGGTGTGTGGCGCAATATCGGTAGTGTCGTTGCCGAATACCCCCATCTGGAAACACTTGTCGGCAAGCACGGCGAGCCGCAGTTTGATGTCGTCTGCAAGAATGAAGACGCCGCTTTCCAGCGCCATGAACGCCCCTGTATTTTCGTCGCTGCACACCTTGGTAATCTGTATTTTTCAGCCGCTGCGATTCAACAGCTGGGCTTTCCCGTTGATCTTGTCTACAGCCCACTCAGTAACCCGTCTATGGATACCTGTATTCAGGGTTATCTTTCATCAGCACTCGATTGCGCTTTTATCAGCAAGCAGAATGCCCTGCGGCCCATGCTCAAGGCGCTGAAGCAGGGGCGTTCGGTCGGTCTGCACGTCGATGTAAGGGTGGATGGCGGGGAACTGTTTCCACTGCTGGGTGAGGATGCAACGACGACGACCGCCCCGGCCTTCCTGTCGGTGAAGACGGGAATTGATATTGTACCCTTGCACACCGAGCGACTGCCCGGTGCACGTTTCCGCGTCACCTTGTTTCCGGCACTCGAACGCCCGCCGAAGGATTATTCGGATGAACAGGCTGTCCGCTTTCTCACTGAACAGATGAATGTTGTGATCGGCGGGTGTATTCGCGAACACCCCGACCAGTGGATGTGTACCAA
>CAZVBD010000017.1:24619-27690 GCA_964625255.1 uncultured Thiohalobacter sp.
ATGTTGTGATCGGCGGGTGTATTCGCGAACACCCCGACCAGTGGATGTGTACCAAACGGCGCTGGCCAAAGCCGCGCATGCGTGAGAAGGGAGCTTACGATGGCTAAAAAAAAGGCGCGTAAAAGCACCTGGCTTACGCTGCGCATTCGCTGGTGGCGCGAAGCATTGATGCTGCGTACCTTGTGGATATTGTCCGGTGCGGTATCACCCGCCCGCGCCTCGGCGCTGGGGCAGCGTGCTATGCGCATGATTGGCCCGCACAGTCGTAAGCACCGGAACGTTTGTGCCAACCTGCGCATCATGTGTCCGGAATGCAATACCAGCGAGATCGAGGCCCTGGCTCGCGACGTATGGGGCAATCTTGGCGCCACCCTGGCCGAGTTTATCCATCTGGATACGTTGGCGAGGCTCGACGGCGACGATCCGGCAATAGAGATCGTTTGTGAAAATACTGATCCGGATTTTCTCGCCCGAAAAACCCCCTGTGTGTTTGTATCGGGGCATCTTGGCAACTGGGAATTGTCATCATGGTGTATCCAGCAGTCTGGCTACCCCATTGATTCGATCTACAACCCACAGCAGAATCCCTATCTCGATGCGATGGTGATGTCCCGACGGGAAAAGCTCGGCTGTGGCCTGGTACCCAAGCAGAATGCATTGCGCAAACTGATGAAGAGTATAAAACAGGGACGGTCCGTGGGGATACACGTGGACGTGCGCGTGGATGATGCGCCGCTGGTGCCGTTTGCCGGGCAGGATGCCGCGACGACCACGCTGCCGGCCTGGCTGGCACGCAAGTTCGAGTGCGATATCGTGCCGGTGCATACCGAGCGCGTCGGCAATGCGCGTTTCCGCTTTACACTACACCCCTCCATCCCCTGGCATATTGAAGATACCGATAAGCCCAAATCTATCGAGCAACTGAGCGAAGAGATGAATAAAGCCCTCGCCGGGATAATTCATCGTATTCCCGGTCAGTGGATGTGTACCAAACGGCGCTGGCCCAAACAAAATTAAATTTGGTCCAGCAGGGTTTTTACAGCTTTGTAGTGGTTGCTAATCGGCTGGTCGGATTTCATGTTACGGATGGGGTGGCAGCGTACATGGAAGCCGAGTGGTGCGTTGTTCCACAGGAACTCTTCCCAGCCATTTGATTGCAAATCCGGTAGTCCATAGGTTGTAAAACCGGTTTCGCTGAAATATCCACGACGTTTCGGTGTCAGGCTGAGGTGATCGGGGAAAAAGTTATCGACAAAACGCCGTCTTGCCCTGGGCTGGAACACGGGCTGAAAGCATTCGATCTTCAATGAGGGGTCATTGCTATGGCGGCGGAAGAGTCGCCAGCCGGTATCCCGTGCTGAGCCTATCCGCCGTCGTTTGGCAAAGGTAAGTCTCGCAGTCAGCGAATTTATACGGGAATGCCGGCGCATTGTGGCATTCATCAAGCCAGGGTTGTTCTCATAGTCGGGTGCAAAATCCAGCGTCTCTTTCGGGATTTTATGCAGGTCGATGAAGGTGCAATGCGCGCAGGGGAAATAGCGGAATTTGCTGGCCCTTTTAGGGTGCCAGGGTGCGCCCAGGATCGCCACGTTTCCGGAGCGCATGTGGGCAATGATGTCCTGTATCCAGTTTTTGCGGAGGATAAAGAAATCCGGGTCAAGAATCAGCAGGTAGCGGGTGGACACGAGCCGGGTAATAATATTCAGCCCGGCGGCATGGTGGTAACTCGCAGAACCATAGGGTTTTGTTTCATGCGCCGCGCCTTCAATCACCTCGAAGCCGGGTTCGTCACTGCCAAGCCGGGTGGTGGAATCAGCCAGCGAATTTTCTGCCACCAGCCAGCGGAATCCGCTATCCGGGTTGAGACGCCTGACAAGCTCCAGGTTCAATCGAAGCCACTCGGTGGACTCGTATGAAACGGTACAAATGGTAAGTTCTGGATGTGAGGGCATCAGACAGTATCGTCTCATTATTAATAGGGGACAGACTCAAGCGAAAACTGCCGTCATCCCGGCGCAGGCCGGAATCCAGTTGTTGCCTCAATAGCTTCGTTCTCTGGATTCCGGCCTGCGCCGATGACGAAATCAATATCCTGGTAAAGGTATTATGCTTAAGTCTGTCCCCCATTAAAACATACTCCGCCACCTTGGCAGGACGGGGTGCTTCTAGTACAATTTCGCCGCTTCCGATGCTGTCATTCTGATGGCCTGAAGCCGTCTGGCGTCCGGCCAGCAACACAACGCATAACTCCTGTTGGAGGTTTCATTGACTACATCGGCCTTATTGGCCCTGGCAGACGGCAGCCTGTTTCGTGGGCGGTCGATCGGTTCGGCTGGCCAAAGCACGGGTGAAGTGGTGTTCAACACCGCTATGACCGGTTACCAGGAGATCCTTACTGATCCCTCCTATGCGCGCCAGTTGGTGACGCTGACCTATCCACATATTGGCAATGTTGGGGTTAACCCGGACGATGAGGAATCATCCGGTATTCAGTGTGCCGGGCTGATTATTCGTGATCTGCCGCTGACCTATAGCAGCTGGAGGGGCCGCCAGTCGCTGGATAGCTACCTCCAGGAACAGGATGTTGTCGGTATTGCCGATATCGATACTCGCCGGTTGACGCGTATTCTCCGCGAAAAAGGCGCCCAGAGCGGCTGCCTGGTGGCGGGTGAGCAGATTGATGAGCAGGCCGCTATTGAGGCAGCCTGCGCCTTTCCCGGCCTGAAAGGCATGGATCTGGCGAAGGAGGTCACTACCCACCAGCCTTACGAATGGGCACAGGGGACCTGGACGCTGGCAGACGGCCTGCCCGAAGCACCACATCCCATTGACGAAAAACTGCCCCGGCATGTGGTGGCCTACGATTTTGGCGTCAAGCGTAACATTCTGCGCATGCTGGTGGATCGCGGTTGTCGCCTGACCGTGGTGCCGGCGCAGACCCCGGCGCAGACCGTGCTGGACATGAACCCGGACGGTATATTCCTGTCCAACGGCCCGGGCGACCCGGAGCCTTGTGATTATGCCATTGAAGCGATACGCACCATTCTTGAACAGGATGTGCCGGTGTTCGG
>CAZVBD010000018.1:0-25725 GCA_964625255.1 uncultured Thiohalobacter sp.
GCTCGGGACATCGATACCACTTTCGATAATCGTGGTGCACAACAAAATATTGAAGCGGCGGTGATAAAAATCCAGCATCACCTGTTCCAGTTCGCGCTCACGCATCTGGCCGTGACCGATTTCCAGTGTGGCTTCGGGAATCAGTTCGCGCAGTTCCCGGGCGATGATTTCAATGTTGTCGACTTCGTTGTGCAGGAAGTACACCTGGCCGCCACGCTTGATTTCACGCAGGCAGGCTTCGCGGATGGTAGCCTTGTTCCACTCGGTGATAAAGGTCTTGATGGTCAGGCGCTGTGCCGGTGGTGTCGCGATGATCGACAGGTCGCGCAGGCCGGATAAGGACATGTTCAGCGTGCGCGGTATCGGGGTGGCTGTCAGCGTGAGCAAATCCACTTCGGTACGCAGGGCCTTGAGTTTTTCCTTCTGGCGCACGCCAAAGCGGTGCTCCTCGTCGATAATCACCAGGCCAAGATTTTTCGGTTTGACATCGCCCTGCAGGATTTTGTGTGTACCGATCAGGATGTCCAGGGTGCCGTCGGCGAAGTGCCGGAGGACATCATCCTGTTGTTTCTTGCTGCGAAAGCGTGACAGCACATCCACACGGATCGGCCAGTCGGCGAAACGGTCGGCAAAGTTCTGGTAGTGCTGCTGGGCGAGCAGGGTGGTTGGCACCAGTACGGCGACCTGGCGTCCCGCCTGGGCGGCGACAAACGCCGCACGCATGGCGACTTCGGTTTTGCCGAAACCGACATCACCACACACCACACGATCCATGGGTTGCGGGCCGGTCATGTCGGCGATGACGGTTTCGATGGTGGTGGCCTGATCCGGGGTTTCCTCAAACGGGAAGGTGCTGGCGAAGGCGCGGTATTCTTCGGCATCAAACGGGAAGGTATAGCCCTGGCGGGCGGCACGGCGTGCATAGATGTCGAGCAGTTCAACGGCGACATCGCGAACCCGTTGTGCGGCACGTTTACGGGCCTTTTCCCACTGGTCACTGCCGAGGCGATGCAGCGGTGCGCTGTCGGGGCTGGAACCGGTATAGCGGCTGATCAGGTGCAGTGAGGCCACAGGAACATAGAGCTTGTCGTTGCCGGCGTATTCCAGGGTGAGGAATTCGGATTCGCGACCGCCCACGGTCAGTTTTTGCAGACCGATGTAGCGACCGACACCGTGATCTTCGTGGACCACCGGCGCACCGACATGCAGGTCAGTCAGGTTGCGAACGATAGCCTCGGCATCGCGTTTCGGTTTGCGGCGTTGCTGTTGTTGCAGGGTGCGTTCACCAAACAAACGTGCTTCGGTAATGAGGACAATGGGTGTGTCACTTACCAGCCAGGCACCTTGTTCCAGCGGGGCGACGGTAATGGCCAGCTTGTTATTACTCTCGACAAAGGCATGCCAGCCATCCAGCGTTTGTGTGCGCAGCCCGAACTCGCGTAACTGTCCCTGCAGCGTTTCGCGTCGGCCGGCGGATTCGGCACAGATCAGTACACGCCCTGGAAAGCCGGCAATGAAGTCCTGCAGGGCAGTCGCCGGGTGTTCAGTTCGTGCCCTGATCTGCAGATCGGGCAGGGCACGTGTAGCGAAGTTGAGGTGGGGCGCTTGCACCGGGACGCTCCCCCGGGGGAGGGTGTGGCTGCCCGTGTCCAGCGCCTCGGCACGTTGCAGCGTGATACGCGCGCTGTTTTCCAGCGCCCGTTGCATTTCGTCTTCCGACAAATAGAGACGCCCGGGCGGTAATAACGGGCGTTCGATATCGTGCCGCAGGGATTCGTAGCGCTGTTCGACTCCCTGGCGGAAATCTTCGATGGCATTGTGCGTATCTTCGCTTTCCACCAGGCAGCAATTACCGGGCAGATAGTCAAACAGGGTGGCGGTCTCTTTAACAAACAACGGCAGGTAATACTCGATGCCACCAGGTATCACGTTGTTACTGACATCGCGATAGGTCAACGCACGCTGCGGGTCTCCTTCAAACAGGTCGCGCCAGCTCTGGCGGAAGTGTCGGATGGCTTCTTCATCGACAGGAAATTCACGTGCCGGCAACAGGCGTATTTGTTGCACCTTGTCGATCGAACGCTGGGTTTCCGGATCGAAGGTGCGTATGGATTCGATTTCGTCATCGAACAGGTCGATGCGGAAGGGCGTCGCGCTGCCCATGGGGAACAGGTCCAGCAGTGCGCCGCGTACCGCAAATTCACCATGCTCCATGACTTGCGCCACGCAACGGTAACCGGCGGTCTCCAGACGCTTGCGCATGGCATCCAGGTCGAGCGTGTCACCGCTGTCGAGCACCAGGCTGTATTGATCGAGGAAGCTTTTTGGTGGAAGGCGTTGCAACAGGGTGGCGACCGGCACCAGCAGAACACCGCGTTTCAGGGTCGGCAGGCGACACAGGGTTTCCAGGCGCTCGGAGATGATGTCCTGGTGGGGTGAGAAGGTGTCATAGGGCAGGGTTTCCCAGTCGGGGAAACACAGGATGTCCAGTGACGTGTCGTCACAGAAAAAGCGTAGTTGTGCCTGTAACTGTTCCGCCGTCTGGCTGTCCGGGGTAATGACCAGCAGCAGCCCTTCGTGTTGTTGTGCAGCGCCGGCAAGGATCAGTGGCAGGCTGTCGCCGTAGAGCCGAGACCAGAGAACGCGCTGGCGTGTCTCCGGCAGACGTGGCTGGAAGGGGTCTGCCTGGTCGGCATCGTGCGTTGTGTGGCTGGCAGCCTGTGACATAGTGATCTGGTGTGCGGCAAAGCCGGCTATTCTCGCATAAGCAGACAAAAAAAACCGGTGCAGGACACCGGTTGAAGGAGGGACACTATGAAACGTTTCAGATAAACAGGCAGATGTCTGAATCCTTGGCTACCGGAAGGAAATAAGTCGCACCGACATAGTCGGTCACTTCCGGAATGAATTCGCTCTGGTCGAAACCAAAGACATCCACGGTCATCTGACAAGCAACCATTTTGACATCGGCTTCAAGGCAGAGTTCACGCAGTTCTTCAACAGTGGCCACCCCTTTGTTCTTGAATGTTTTCTTCATCAGTGTTGTAGCGACCTTTTCAAAACCGGGGACGCCGGCCATGAGCACGTTGGGCATGTTCCAGTTAATACCCTGGAACCACTTGGGACCAAACGGCATTTTCATCGGCATGGCGGGGTTACCGAGTGGGCTGACCTCGCAGGGCAGTTCCTTTTTCAGCAGTAACAGGCCGTAGAAGGTAAAGAAAATCGAGGTATCCCAGCCGAGTGCGGCCGAGGTCGAAGCGAGGATGAAGGGCGGGTAGGCCCAGTCCAGTGTACCCTTGGTGGCGATAATAGCCATGGAGGGTGTAACGGATTCTTCTATTGTTTTCAGTTTGGCGGGCAGCAACTCGTCGAGTTTTTTGTCGAGCCATTGGTCCATTTCGGTACTTGTTGTATCAGTGGTCATAGGTAAACCTCCCGTCTTGGGGTTAAGGGGTCAGAGGTTATTCTTGAATCCATACTCGCCCAGCCAGCGGCCGGTGCGGAAATCCAGTTTTAGCCAGTCCGGGACAAACAGGTCGGGTTTTTTTACCGGCAGGGTCTCTATCGGGGGTTTTCCGTCGGTTTCGTCAATCCGGCAGTGGGCCGTCGTAACCGCGCGGAAGCTGGCGTACAGTCCGCGCATGACATAGCTGTGATCAGGGTTTTCAGCAGGTTTTTCGGGAAGGGACGTGAAACGGATCTGTTTGCGCACGAGGCAGCTGAAATACAACTCCAGTTCAACCAGTAACGGTGTATCCCGGTCCAGTAAAGCCTGTGCCGCACTTTCGCTGAGTTCAATACGGACGGACTTGCCTCTGAGCGTCATTGTGCCCAGCTTGGCATTGGTGGATAGTCGACGATTCGGGATGGCTTCCCCAATGCTGAGTCCGAGTGCTATTGCTGTCATATCTTGCCTTCTCCTGTTGAAACTCGCGTGGCGCCCAACCTTGCCCGAAAACCCTTTAGCTGGTAGAATACGTACCGACCAGATGGTTTGTCAATAGCTTTCCGCGTCGAGTTCCCGAATAATACTGCAAGGTGCGGAAATGAAGGTGAGTAATGCAACAGTCATCTAGTACGGTCAGGGCGCCCAGAAACGCCGATCAGACACGCCAGCGTATACTCGAAGCCGCCTTTATGGAGATCTATCGCAACGGTTTCCAGGGGATGCGTCTGGATGAAGTGCTGGCGACCACATCGCTGACAAAAGGCGCGTTATACCATCATTTCTCAAATAAACAGGCGCTTGGCTATGCTGTCGTTGACGAGGTAATCCAGCAGATCGTACAGGCCACCTGGATACAGCCCTTGCGTGGCACAGATGCTCCGCTGCAGACGCTGATTGATGTTATCGAACAGCTACCGGACAACAAGCCGCCTGAAATGATTCAATACGGCTGTCCACTGAATAACCTTGCCCAGGAGATGTCGCCACTGGATGAGGGGTTCCGCCAACGCCTGGACAAGGTCTTCCGGGCATGGCACGGGGCAATCCGGGAGGCGCTGGAGAAAGCCCGGCAACAGGGGGAAATCCGTGCGGATTGTCATTGTGACGAGGTCGCCATGTTTGTCATGGCGGCGCTTGAAGGTTGTATAGGGCTTGCAAAAAGTGCCCAAAGTAAGGAGCGTCTTATTACTTGCAACCGGGGACTGATACAGTTTCTAATGTCTCTTAAGGTGCAATGAAACAATAACAAGGAATTTATATGGCAAGGTTACTCGCGAACCGGCTGGTTCGCTGGCGATGGATCGCTTTACTGGGGGCGCTCGTGATAGCGGTTCTGTCCTCTTTGGGTGCGCGCCATCTTGAACTGTCGAATGATTACCGGATTTTCTTCAGCAAGGAGAATCCTCAGCTGGTGGCATTCGAGAATTTACAGAACACCTATACCAAATCCGACAATGTTCTGTTTACTATTTCACCGGCGGACGGGGATGTTTTCACCCCCGAAACCCTTGAGGCCATTCGCTGGCTGACCGAGGCGGCCTGGCAGATTCCGTATTCCATCCGTGTTGATTCGGTCACCAATTTCCAGCATACCTACGCAGAAGGTGACGACCTTGTTGTCGAGGATCTGGTGCAGGATACCGACAACCTGGATGCTCCCGCGCTTGAAGAAATACGTCGCATCGCGACGACTGAGCCGTTACTGATCAACCGCCTGATATCACCGGATACCAGCACGACAGGTGTTAATATCATCGTCCAGCTGCCGGGTCTCAGTCCTGAAAAAGAAGTGCCGGAAGTCGTATCCTTCAGCCGTGACCTGGCGGAGCAGCTGGTGGCCCGCTATCCGCATCTCGAAGTTCACTTGACCGGCGTTGTGTTTCTCAATAACGCTTTTTCTGAAATGGCCATAAGCGATGTGGAGACGCTGGTACCCTTCATGTTCGGCGTGATTGTCCTGATGCTGCTGATGTTGCTGCGTTCGCTGTCGGCAACGGTTGCGACACTGCTGGTTATTATATTGTCGATTGTTACTGCGATGGGACTGGCTGGCTGGTTGGGAATCAAGGTAACGCCTCCGCTGGCCAGTGCGCCGACTATGATCATGACGCTGGCAGTTGCCAACAGTGTACATTTCCTGGTGACCTTTCTGCAGAAGGTCCGGTTTGGGGAGTCACGGCGTGACGCCATGCTGGAGAGTCTGCGCATCAACCTGCAGCCGATCATGATCACCTCGTTAACGACAGTCATTGGTTTCCTGTCGATGAACTTCTCGGATGCACCGCCGTTCCGCGACCTCGGTAATGTGGTGGCCGTCGGTGTGATAGCGTCATTCGTGTTCAGCCTGGCGGTGCTCCCTGCATTGATGCTGTTGTTGCCTGTGCGGCAAAGAACCGGCCCCGGGCGTTCTGCCCCGATTATGGATGCACTGGCAGATTTTGTCGTCGAGCACCGCACGAAAGTGTTAGTGGGTATGGCGGTACTGACGGTGGGGCTGGTTTCCTTTGTTCCCCGGAATCAATTGAATGATGAGTTCGTCAAATACTTTGATGAGCGGGTGCCTTTCCGTGTCGATACGGACTACACCACTGATCATCTGACCGGGCTGTACAGTGTCGCCTATTCGCTCGGTGCGGGAGAAGTGGGCGGCATCAGTGAGCCGGCCTACCTGCGCAAGCTGGATGAGTTTGCCAGCTGGTACCGGAAGCAGCCGGAAGTCAAACATGTCAGTACGCTGTCAGACACCATGAAACGGCTCAACATGAACCTGCACGGTGATGACCCGGCCTGGTACCGCTTGCCCGAGCGGCGCGACCTGGCGGCGCAGTACCTGCTGCTCTACGAGATGTCGTTGCCTTACGGCCTCGATCTGAACAACCAGATCAATGTAAACAAGTCAGCGACCAAGCTGGATGTGTCACTGAACAGCCTTTCCAGCAATCAGGTGATTGCGTTGGAAAGACGGGCACAGCAGTGGCTGAAAGAAAATGCGCCGGCGTCGATGCAGGCCAATGGTGCCAGTCCGGCGGTCATGTTCTCACATATTGGCAAGCGCAATATCCGCAGTATGCTGGTCGGTACGACCGTCGCGCTGGTACTGATTTCCTTCGTGCTGATTTTTGCCTTGCGGTCGGTGCGTATCGGGCTGATCAGCCTTATCCCGAATCTGGTGCCTGCCGGTATGGCGTTTGGCCTGTGGGGTTTACTGGTCGGCCAGGTGGGCCTGGCATTGTCTATCGTAACGGGTATGACGCTGGGTATCGTTGTCGATGACACGGTGCATTTTCTCAGCAAATACCTGCGCGCACGCCGGGAAGAAGGACTGTCATCACAGGATGCAGTCCGTTACGCTTTCCACACGGTGGGTACAGCACTGTGGACAACATCAGCGGTACTGATGGCGGGCTTCCTGGTGTTGGTGTATTCGCCCTTCGAATTGAATTCCGGCATGGGTCTGCTGACAGCGATTACGATTGGTTTCGCGTTAATGGCCGACTTCCTGTTGTTACCAACCCTGCTGATGGCTTTGGATAAAGGTGAGAGTGATGAAAAAACTGTGCTTGTTAATTCTTCTGGGTCTGTCGCTTAACGCAGCGGCACAGACACCGGAAGAAAAGGGTCTGGAGATTACGGTCGAGGCTGATCGCCGTGATACCGGTTTCCATGATTCCACCGCCTCGATGCGCATGCTGCTGCGCAACAAGCAGGGAGATAAAAGCAGTCGCGATATCCGTGTTAGAACACTGGAACAGGAAAACGACGGCGACAAGAGCCTGACGATTTTTGACAGTCCGGCCGACGTGAAAGGTACGGCGTTTCTCAGTTTTACCCACAAGAGCGGGCCGGACGACCAGTGGCTTTACCTGCCGGCGCTGAAACGGGTGAAACGTATTGCCTCGCGCAATAAATCCGGTCCGTTTATGGGCAGTGAATTTGCTTACGAAGATCTGTCTTCACAGGAAGTCGAGAAATATACCTACAAATATCTGCGTGATGAATCCTGTGATGGGTTGGAATGCTTTGTTATCGAACGTGATCCGGTCGACCAGTATTCAGGTTATACCCGGCAGGTGATATGGATCGACAAGGCGGAATACCGGCCGCAGAAGATTGTCTACTATGACCGCAAGAACAGTCTGCTGAAAACGTTGATCTTTAACGATTACCAGCAGTTTCTGGATCGCTACTGGCGTGCACATGATATGTTCATGGTTAATCACCAGACCGGCAAGAGTACTCGCCTGACCTGGCGTGATTACAAATTCAAAACAGGGCTGACCGAGCGTGATTTTAATCGCAATGTTCTGAAGCGTGTCAGGTAGTCGCGTTCAGCCGTTGGCTTTCGCGGCACGTTCCTGTCGTTTCAGGTAAGCCTCACGGGCGATCTGTACATCATCGAGGAACCAGGGCAGCTCATCGAGTGTTAATGCCTGTGGGCCGTCTACCAGTGCACTGGCAGGGTCGGGGTGGAAGTCCACCAGGATCATGTTGGCGCCGGCAATCACGCCCTGTGCGGCGACATGCATGACGTCCATCAGGCCGTCGGGTGCCATATCACGTGTACCGACCGAGTGTGAAGGGTCGATGCACACCGGCATGCGCGTCAGGCGTTTTACGACCGGCACATGGGCAAAGTCGACAAAATTACGGTGCGGGTCGCCCATGTTGGTTTTCATGCCACGCAGGGCGAACACCACATTGCGATTGCCTTCACTGGCCAGATATTCAGCGGCATTTAATGATTCTTCCAGAGTGATGCCGAAGCCGCGTTTGAGCAGTACCGGAAAACGTTTCTGACGCCCGACCGATTTCAGCAGTTCAAAGTTCTGGGTGTTGCGTGTGCCGATCTGCAACATAACCCCGGTGGGGTTACCGGTTTGTTCCAGCGCTTCGGTAATTTCATCGACATGATCCTCGTGGGTGATCTCCATGGCGATCACCTTGATGCCGTACTTGCCGGCCAGCTCAAACACATAAGGCAGGCAGGTCTTGCCGTGACCCTGGAAAGAATAGGGGCTGGTGCGTGGTTTGTAGGCACCCATGCGGGTACACACTTGCCCGTATGTTTGCAGGGCTTTCATCATGGCTTCTACGTGTTCGGGAGTATTCACAGCACACAGGCCGGCAAAAACGTGCAGCGTATCCTGTCCAAAGCGCACCCCGTTATAGTCAAACCAGGTCGGCCTCTGGCCATCCTTGTGGCGCCCCAGCACCCGGTACTCTTCGGAAATTCTCACGACGCGTTCGACACCCGGCAGGTTCCGCATATCTTCCAGCAACAGCGTGGCGGTGTCCCCGACCAGGTAAACTTCGGTGAGTAACTGTTGAGTACCGGTTTCCTGGTGAATGCGGTACTGAATATTCGGCAGCTTTTCAAGAAACGACTGCAGCGTATGGAAGGTTTCGCTGTCAGTGCTGATGTTGGGTTCCAGAATGAGGATCATGGTTTTGTCTCTGTTGTTGTATCAGTCCCTGAAACGGCACGTCAGGTCATCGTAGGCATCAATGCGACGATCACGCAGGAACGGCCAGATGCGACGTACCTGTTCACTGCGTGCCAGGTCAATGTCAGCTACCAGCAGGGTGTTGTCCTGTGCCGGTGCGCGTGCCAGCAACTCGCCCTGCGGGCCGGCGATAAAACTGTTGCCCCAGAACTGAATCCCCGTGGTACGTCCCTCCGGGTCAGCTTCATGTCCTGTACGGTTACAGGCAACAACCGGCAGCCCGTTACTGATGGCGTGCGCGCGTTGTACGGTTATCCAGGCGTCCAGCTGACGATGTTGCTCGGCGTCATCATCGTTGCTGTCCCAGCCTATTGCGGTGGGGTACAGCAGGATGTCTGCACCACCCAGTGCCATCAGGCGTGCCGCTTCCGGGTACCATTGATCCCAGCATAGCATTATCCCGAGCTTGCCGAGGCGCGTGTTCACGGGATGAAAGCCGAGATCACCCGGTGTGAAATAAAATTTCTCGTGGTAACCGGGGTCATCGGGGATGTGCATCTTGCGGTATTGGCCGGCCAGTGTTCCATCGTTGTCCAGCACCACGGCGGTGTTGTGGTAAAGACCTGCGGCACGACGTTCGAACAGGGACGCGACGATGACGATGCCCAGACGGCGCGCCTGTTCAGACAGGTGCCCGGTTGTCGGGCCGGGAACGGTTTCGGCGAGGTCGAAATTATCCGGGTTTTCCGTCTGACAGAAGTACAGGCTGTTGTGCAGTTCCTGTAGTAACACCAGCTGCACGCCGGCCTCCGCTGCATTTTCAAGTTGCACGTCGATCGTGTGCAGATTAACGCGGTGGTCGGCCGTGCAGGCCATCTGTACGGCGGCGACCTTGAGAGTTGTATATTTCATCGACCGGCATTATCCGGGGTTTGCAGGTCGAAACTCAACACCCGCCGGAAACTGCATGGTCACGCAGTGCAGGCTGCCGTGTTGCTGGATCAGTGGCAGGCAGGGGAGCTGAATGATTTCACGCTCGGGAAAGCACTGCTGTAACTGCGTCGCAGCGATATCGTCCTGTGTGTCCTCGTAGGCAGGCATGAGCAGGGCGCCATTGACCAGTAGAAAGTTGGCATAACTGGCGGGTAGTCTTCCACCGGCTGTATCGTATTTGGGCGATGGCCAGGGCAGGGGTGTCAGTTGGTAGGGTTCTCCATCCCGTGTGCAGAGTTGCCGGAGCTCACTTTCCATCGCTTCCAGTGCCGTGGCGCGAGAGTAACCGGACTCGCTGCAGTGCTGGTAGACAAGATGTGTGGGGCTGGCAAACCGGACCAGCATATCGATATGACCATCGGTGTCGTCGCCCGCCAGTTCACCATGATTCAACCACAATACACGTTGAGTCCCCAACAGCTCATGCAGGCGCTGTTCGATTGCAGCGGCATCAAGCGCCGGATTGCGTTGGGGGTGCAGCAGGCAACGACGGGTCGCCAGCAGGGTACCTGTACCATCACTGTCGATGCTGCCACCTTCAAGCACCAGGCCAACAGGGATAACGGGCGTGTTTCCAAAGACACCGGCAGCGACCAGTTGTCGGGTGACAGCATTGTCGCGTTCCGCAGGATATTTACCTCCCCAGCCGTTAAAGACAAAATCCAGCAGTTCGGGACACCCGTTGCGCAAGCGGGTTAGTGGGCCGTGATCTCTGGCCCAGGTATCGTCAGAAGGGACGATCGCGGTAATCAGGTTCTGTTCAGGAATGTTTTTTTTGCACAGGTAATTCCGGATGCGGATTGCCGTGTGTTCATCGAAGCAGTTGACCAGCAGTTGCTCCCGTTGGGCAATTTCCGTGGCAAGGCGCAAAAATACCGGCTCAATGAGCGATAATGAGTCGCGCCAGTCACTGTCGGCATGAGGCCAGGTCAGCATGATACCGGCCTGGGGTTCCCACTCGGCAGGCAGCCTGAGATCTGGTGTATTCATGCCGGTGCATTCTACCGGCGTGGCAGGAAAAAACTATTGACTGTGTGGTACGACGGAATGCAAAACGTAGTCGCTTTCAAAGTACACCACAAAATCAGGATATACCCAGTGACTGATCGGTGGCTCGCCCACCGGTCCCACGCGTTGCTGCGGTTCTCCCCAGTGCTGTATGACCTGATCCATGGTCAGGCCGCGCGCCGGGCGGCTGATATCAGGGGCGGATTGAACCGATTCGACCAGCAGGGTATCGGCGCTGGCGGGCTGAACAAACAGGCCGGAGACGAGCGACAGCAGAAACAAAACACGGAGGAGCCGCATGATAATTATCCTTGAGGTTGAATTTATAAAGTACATCAACTGTTTTCGGCAGCTCGCGCTTGTGATTTAATGCCCCGCATGTTTCGTCCCCTGGAAATCTGGATTGGCCTGCGCTACACCGGCGCCAAGCGCCGTAACCACTTCATCTCCTTCATCTCCCTGATCTCGATGCTGGGCATTGCATTGGGCGTTGCGGCGTTGATCACGGTGCTATCGGTCATGAACGGCTTCGAACAGGAGCTGAGGACACGGATCCTCGGCATGGCTTCGCACGCCACTATCAGTGGCAGTCAGACGCCGCTGGCTGATTGGAAAAAGGCGGCTGAACTTGCCAGACAACACCCGGAGGTGATCGGTGTGGCGCCCTATGTGCAGGGCGAGGTCATGCTGACGCAGGGCAGGAAGGTCAGTGGCGCACTGATCCGGGGCATCCTGCCGTCGCGTGAACCGGCGGTATCAACGGTGGGTGAGCATATGACGATCGGTCGCCTGGCAGACCTGCAGGCGGGTGAATACCGGATCATCCTCGGCAGCGAACTGGCTTACAGTCTCGGCGCGCGCGTGGGTAACTACATCACCGTGGTCACACCACAGGCCAATTTCAGTCCCGCCGGTATCCTTCCGCGACTGAAGCGTTTCCGTGTGGTCGGTATTTTTGAGGTGGGTATGTACGAATATGACCGCGGTGTGGCGCTGGTTCACCTGCAGGATGCCGCGCGTCTGTTCAGGCTGGGTGACAAGGTCAGTGGTGTGCGACTCAAGCTGGAAGACCTGTTCCAGGCACCACGGGTGGCACGGGAGCTGGCACGACAGTTCGGAGGAGACCTGACTGTTGAGGACTGGACACACAAGCACGCGAATTTCTTCCGGGCGGTGCAGACCGAGAAGCGCGTTATGTTTGTCATCCTGATGCTGATCGTGGCGGTGGCTGCATTCAACATTGTTTCCACACTGGTCATGGTAGTCACCGACAAGCGTGCAGATATTGCTATTTTGCGTACGCTGGGTGCGACACCGGGCGTGATTCTACGTATTTTTATGATCCAGGGTGCGCTGATCGGTTTGCTGGGTACAGCGTTCGGGCTGGTGGGCGGGATTGCGCTTGCGCTGAATGTTGAAACGATAGTGCCTGCTATCGAAAGACTGTTTGGTATTCATTTCATGGATCCGTCGGTGTATTACATCAATGTCCTGCCTTCAAAAATAAACTGGCCGGATGTTTGGCAGATAGGTGTCGTGGCGTTCCTGCTGAGTTTTATCGCAACCCTCTACCCGGCATGGCGGGCCTCGCGTACCCAGCCGGCTGAGGCACTGCGCTATGAGTGACAGGGTGGACGGAAAAGAGCGCACCTCGGAGGGCGTGGTGCTGTCCTGCCACGGGCTGGGTCGAACCTTCAGTGAAGGTGATCTGAATGTCTCCGTTCTGACAGGAGTGGACCTGACCGTGAAAGCCGGGCAACAATTGGCGATTGTCGGCAGTTCCGGTAGTGGCAAGAGTACCCTGTTACATTTGCTGGGTGGTCTGGATCAACCGAGCAAGGGTGAGGTTGAACTGATGGGGCAGCGTTTCAGTAGCATGGGAGAGGCGGCACGCAGCCGGCTTCGCAACCGTCATCTTGGATTCATCTATCAGTTTCACCACTTGTTGCCGGAATTTACCGCCCTGGAAAATATCGCCATGCCGTTGCTTATTCGTGGTTGCCACGTCAGCGAGGCAAGTGAAAAAGCGGTCGATATGCTGAAACGTGTCGGTCTGGAAGCTCGCATCCGGCACAAGCCGTCCGAGTTGTCCGGTGGCGAACGACAGCGCGCTGCGGTGGCCAGAGCACTGGTGACGCACCCGAACTGTGTACTGGCTGACGAGCCAACCGGTAACCTCGATCGGCGCAACGCCGAACATATCTACCAGTTGATGCTGGAGTTAAACCAGGATCTCAACATCAGTTTTGTTGTGGTTACACATGATCTCCAGCTTGCGCAACGCATGGATCAGGTGCTGCGTCTGGATGACGGGAAACTCTCGGACTGACACGGGATCGCTGCATAGTAATTCCAGAAGAAACCGTTTATGATCCTAAAATGCGTCACGCCGTTGCCAGAACACTCATCCTTTTCATCCTGAGCGCGAACCTCGTCTGGGCCGCCGATATGGATGAAATCTGTGTCGCTCCCGAGTCCGGTAACGTATTGATTGGTGCTGTCCAGCCCGGCGGGCAGGACACCGGCCTTGATGTTCAAAAGGGCACTTTTTGCGGTCACTGTTGCCACGCATCGGCTCACTATGTCGGTATGCCGCCCGTTTCACTGACGTCTTTTCCCAATGCTGACAATGCCACCGAGCCTGTCAGACTGCTCGTTTTTTATTCCTTCGACAAAGAACCACCGCTTCCTCCGCCCAATATCTGAGTCTGCCTCGATCTGATTGTGCTGCGCCCCGCACTGGCGGTGGTGTGCCCTTCTTCTGTCGTTTGGAGACTTTACATTCATGGCTACGTATTTTTTGCAGAGGTCGGCAACCGTCCGGCTGCTGGGTATTTTCATACTATTATTTGCTGTCGGTACTGCGGTGGCACAGGACAGCCGGGCGGCGACGCCAAACCCGGCACTGCTGGACCTGGTTCGTGAGACCCTGGACAGGAATCCCGGGGTACTGGCGGCACGTGCGGCGGTGGACGCAGCCGAGGCCAGAGCCCGTGGTGCAGGTCGACCACTCTATAACCCGCAACTGGAGATGGACGCCGAGCAGTCCGAAACGCGTGTCGGCAGTCTGGGTCTGAGTCAGGCCATCGACTGGACGGACAAGCGGGGCGCACGCACCGGTGTGGCGGATGCCAGGCTCAGTGCGGTGCGGGCGGAGTATGTCGCGGTACGCCAGCAACTGGGTGGCGAATTACTCGCATCGCTGGGACGCTATCAGGCAGCACAATCGCTGAAGCAACTGGCTGATCAGCGAGTCGCATTGATGCAGCGCTTTCTCGATCTGGCGGAAAAACGCCGTCAGGCCGGTGACTTGAGCCAGGTCGAGCTGGATCTGGCGCGTCTTGCACACACCCAGGCGACATTGCAGTTATCACAGACAGCCTCGGATCTGGCAACTGCCTGGCAGGCACTGGCAGCCATCACCGGTGAGTCACGCCGTGACTGGCCGGCACTTTCTGCAAATCTGCCGTCACTCCAGACTATCGATACAGAATCCATACTCACCCGGCTGCCGGCACTGCGAGCTGCACAAGCCCGGGTGAGTGCGGCGCGTTCTACGGTGGCACTGCGCACACGTGAACGCCGACCGGACCCCACCCTTGGCGCACGCGCCGGGCAGGAGCGGTCATTTCGTAACGGTAATGACGACCAGTATGGCCTGGTCGGTTTGACCCTGAGTATTCCTCTGTACATACGCAACGACTTCCGTGCCGAAGTGGACGCTTCCCGTGCCGAGCTGACACAGGCTGAACAGTCCTTACAGGACCGTTACCGCCGTGCGCGGGCACGCCTGCTGTCGGCAGCCGACCGTTATCGGCTCAGTCACAGTGCCTGGGAAGCCTGGCTGCATACCGGCCTGGCCAGCCTCGGCAGCCAGGTGTCGCTGCTTGAGCGCATCTGGCAGACCGGCGAGATGAGTACCGCTGACTACCTCGTACAACTTAACCAAACACTTGATACCCGCACCAATGCACTGGATGTGCAGGGTCGTCTGTGGACGGCCTGGGCCGACTGGCTGGCGGCCAGCGGCCGGATTGATGCCTGGCTCGGTCAGAGTCGGCAGCGTTAAACCTTGCGGTTATACAACATCATTAATTTTCGGAGATTCACGTCATGAAAAAATCTGTTATCAGCATGCTGTATTTGTGCCTCACCCTGACGGGGGCAACTTTCCCGGCCCGGGTACAGGCGGCCGATGATCCTGTTCCGGAAGTCACAGGTGATTCGGATCACGGGCAGGAAACGACGTTAAGAATGACACCGGCTGAACGCCTGGCGCAGGGCATCAAGACGGCGAAGGTGACGCGGCAAGTGTTACGCGATGTGGTTACTGCACCGGGCGAAGTACTCATAAATGCCTACCGTTCTACACAGGTGACATCCCGTGTTGGTGCCCAGGTGGTTAGTCGTCATGCCCGGCTGGGCGATAGTGTCAAGCTTGGCCAGCCGCTGGTGACGTTGTCCAGTGTCGAGGTTTCCCGGGCGCAGGGTGATCTGGTCGAGTCAGACCGTGAGTGGCGCCGGGTTAAGAAACTTGGACGTGAAGTGGTGTCGGCGAAGCGTTATGTGGCGGCACAGGTGGCGCGTCAACGAGCGTACGCGGCAGTACGCGCCTATGGTATGACAAAGGCACAGATCAACACGCTGCTGCAGAGTGCTGATGCCTCACGCGCGACTGGCGAGTTTGACTTGTTTGCGTCGCAAGACGGTATTGTTATCAGTGATGACTTTGTCGTTGGTGAATTCGTTACACCGGGTCGCGTACTGTTTGAACTCACAGATGTCACGGTACCCTGGGTAGAGGCACAACTTAACCCACGGGATGCAGCCAGTATCTCCATCGGCACGCCAGTGCGCGTTAGCCGTGACAGTCACGACGGCCGACAATGGTTCGATGGCAAAGTCGTGCAGCTGCACTATCGCCTGAACACAGCCACCCGTACCCGTCCGGTACGTATTGAGGTGAGTAACAACGCTACCTTGATGGCGGCAGGGGAGTATGTCGAGGTTGCGCTGCAGACCACCGATACTGCGCCACAACTCGCGGTACCCCGGGGGGCACTTTTACTGATGCAGGGGTCACAAATCGTCTTCAGGGTTGAGGGTGACGAACTGCATCCGCAACCCGTCGAAACCGGTGTGACCCATGCCGGCTGGACTGAAATCAAGGCCGGTCTTGCCGAGGGTGACGAGATCGTTGTTCAGGGTGCGTTTCTACTGAAATCGCTGGCGCTCAAATCACAAATTGGCGAAGGCGATTAGGGGGAATCCACTATGTTGAATAATCTGGTTGAAGCGTCGTTACGCTATAAATTTCTGGTCATTATCATCTTTCTTGTCATCGGTGCATTGGGCGTGCGTGCGGTGATGACGATTCCCATTGATGCCTTCCCGGATGTGACACCGGTACAGGTCAACATCTATACCGAGTCCCCTGGTCTTGCCGCCGAAGACGTGGAGCAGTTGCTGACCTTTCCTGTGGAATCCGGTATGGCAGGTCTGCCCGGGGTAACGGAAATCCGTTCTGTGAGTCTGTTTGGCCTGTCCTATGTGTCGGTCTATTTCGAAGACAGTATGGACATTTATTTTGCCCGCCGGCTGGTGATGGAACGGCTGCAGGAAGTCGGTAATCGTATGCCACGGGAATATGGACGGCCTGAGATGGGACCCAATACCTCGGGGCTGGGTCAGGTGTTCTGGTACACCGTGGAACGTGCTGACGAGAAGTTAAAAACAGGTCTGACCGACATGGATCTGCGTACCCTTCAGGACTGGACGGTGAGATTGATCCTGCGCACCGCACCGGGGGTAGATGACGTGATGTCGTGGGGTGGACAGGAACGCCAGTTCCAGGTGGTCATCGATCCCCTGCGGTTAATTAAATATAACCTCGGCTACAAGGATGTGATGAATGTTATCGAGGCCAACAACCGCCAGGTAGGGGGCCAGTACGTCAACCTGGGCCCTGAGCAATACCTGGTACGTGGGCTGGGACTGGTATCAGGCGAACGCGACATCAGTAATATCATGATCAAGGTGGTCGATGGCACGCCCGTGTACCTGCGTGATATCGCAACTATCCAGCAGGGTCCGGCATTGCGTTCCGGCGCCGTGACTCGCGATGGCAAGGAAGTGGTTTTGGGGATGGCGTTATCGCGTATTGGCACCAATGCGGCCGATGTCGTCGATGAGGTCAAGAAAAAAGTGGCCATCGCCCAGTCTGCTTTACCCGAAAATGTGAAGATCAACACCATTTACGAACGTACCGACCTGGTGGAGAAGGCAGTGGGAACGGCTGAACGGGCGCTGATTGAAGGTTCCATTCTGGTGGCGATTGTACTGTTCCTGTTCCTGGGTGAATTGCGTTCGGCTATCGTCGTGATCGCCGCCCTGCCGTTGGCGATGTTGATTGCTTTTATTTTTATGAATGAGGTAGGGCTGTCGGCTAACCTGATGTCACTGGCGGGCCTGGCCATCGGTATTGGTATGATGGTGGACGGTGCCGTGGTCATGACCGAAAATGCTTTCCGGATCATGGCTGAGTGGCGTAAAAAAGGGGGGGAGGTCAACCGTACCGCTGCCGTACTGACGGCCGCGCGTGAAGTGGCTAACCCCGTCACTTTCGCCATCATCATTATCATTGTGGTCTTCATGCCCCTGTTCAGCCTGCAAGGGCTGGAAGGCAAGCTGTTCAAGCCGATGGCGTTTAACATCAGCTTTGCCATGGCCGGTTCCCTGCTGCTGACGCTGACGCTGATCCCGGTGCTGGCGTCACTGATCCTCAAGCCGAAGGAAGAGCGGGACACGTTACTGGTGAGGTGGATCAAGCGAGGCTATTTACCCCTGCTGGCCTGGTCGCTGATCAATAAAAAAACCGTTGTGGTCTCTGCGGTTGTACTGTTGGTGGCAAGTCTGGCGCTGTTCCCGCTGCTGGGCAAGGAGTTCATGCCCACCTTGCAGGAAGGTTCCATCATGTGGCGCGTCACGTCGATCCCTTCCACTTCGCTGGAACAGTCCATCGAGATCTCCAAGAAGATTGAAACGGCACTCGCCAAATTTCCGGAAGTGGAAACCACCCTGGCCATGATTGGTCGGGCGGAAAAGGGTGAGACCGCTGATGTTAATTACATGGAGATCTATACCGGGCTTAAACCCAGGGATGAGTGGACGCGTTCCATCGAAGACCTGGCCGATGCCATGCGTGAGGAACTGGAGAAGGCCGTGCCGACTTCTGTTATCGCCTTTACCCAGCCCATACAGATGCGTGTCGAGGAGCTGATCTCCGGTGTGCGCGCCACGCTGGCAGCCAAGCTTTATGGTGAGGATCTGGCTGAGCTTGATCGATTGAGTAATGAAATCAAGAATGCGGTTTCCAATGTGCCCGGGGTGTCAGACCTGTCGCTGGAAGCCAATATCGGCAAACCCCAGATCCGCATCAAGGTTAACCGTGAGGCACTTGCCCGTTACGGACTCAATGCGGATGATGTGCTCACGGTGGTCAGGACCGGTATCGGTAACCAGCCGGTTTCCACTTTGATTGACGGCGTCAAACGTTTTGATATCACGGCGCGCCTGAACGATGCCTCCAAGGTTTCCGTGGAAGCGATCCGTAACATACCGTTACGTTCGGCAAGTGGTGCGATCGTATCGCTGGCACAGGTCGCTGAAATAACCACAGCAGAAGGCTATTCCTTCATTCGTCGTGAGCAGTTGCAGCGTTATGCTGTAATCCAGATGGATGTTCGGGGTCGTGATGTGGACGGGTTTGTCCAGGATGCCAATGCGGCTATTGCGCAGCAGGTGACATTACCACCCGGTTACTGGATTGAGTGGGGCGGAGCATTTGAGAACCAGCAGCGCGCCTTGAAGCGCTTGTCGATCATTGTACCCCTGACGATATTTTTCATTTTTGTCCTGCTTTACACGGCCTTCAATTCAGTGAAGTACGCGACCCTGATTATCGCCAATGTTCCCTTTGCCACCATTGGTGGACTGGTTTCGCTGTGGATATCCGGGCAGTACCTGTCGGTGCCTTCGGCCATCGGTTTTATTGCGGTGTTTGGTGTGGCAATGCTCAACGGCATCGTGCTGGTAAGTTTTATCAATGAACTGCGCGAAAAGGGGCTTTCTGTCAGTGAAGCGGTACGCCAGGGTGCCGAACTCAGACTGCGCCCGGTCATGATGACGGCCAGCGTGGCCATTCTCGGACTGATTCCCATGCTGCTGTCCAGCGGCGTGGGGGCTGAAACCCAGCGGCCGCTCGCTTCGGTTGTCGTTGGTGGCCTCATTACCTCAACCTTGCTGACACTGGTCCTGTTACCCGTTATCTATGAGTGGATGGAAACCAGAGAGGAGAAACAACCATGAAAGAGATTAAAGCCTTTATTCACCGCAACCGGATCGCGGATGTGGTCCGCGCCCTGGGTGAAGCCGGTTTTCGCAATCTGTCCGTGATCGATGTGATGGGTATGCTCAAGGCACTGGATGCGCAAGAGCAGGATTACTCCATTGAAATCGGCAGTCAGGTTATTACCGAGATGAAGCTGGAACTGGTTTGCATGGATGAGAACTGTACGGCTGAGGCCGTACGCATCATCCAGGAACACGGCCAGACCGGTCAACCTGAGGCAGGCTGGATTTACATCAGTGAGATTCAGGCGGCGTTGCCGATCGGCGGAGCCTGAGTTGCACAGGACATCACCATGACCGACAAACTGACGTTTGATCTGGCGCTGGTCCTGCCTGATATCCCGGATGACAGGGATGCCTGCGTCACCCGCCTGACCGGGTTACTTGAAGCCAGGGGGCTGGACAAGGTACATCTGATCCAGGAAGGTGATACAGCACGTCTGTGTCTGCATTACGATCCCGAACACTTCACGGTTAGCCAGTTACGCGGCTTGGTGCAAGTGGCGGGTGGCGAGATCAGTCGTCGCTATCAACATGACAGTCTGCAGATCAAAGGAATGACCAGCCAGACCAGTACGACAGTGATTGAACATGCGCTGGCTCGTATGGATGGTGTACTGGAAGCGGTAGTGAGTTACGGCACGAAACGTTTGCGGCTGGAATACGACAGCGAACGGATCTCACGTAATGCCATCATTGAACAGATCAATGCACTGGGCTATGACGTTGTCGAAGCGGGTGGGGCAGTCGGCGGCTGGATGGAACAGCGTGAGCTTGTTCTCAGTCTGCTGTCAGGTGTGTTGTTACTCACCGGCTGGCTGCTGGGTTTTAGCCAGGTGCCCGCTGTTTTACCACTGGGTTTATTCCTCGGTGTCTATGCAGCGGGTGGCTTTTATGCCTTGCGTGATGCCTGGCAGGGTCTGCGCAGTGGCAATTTCGATATCGACACCTTGATGGTTGTTGCCGCCATCGGTGCGGCGGCACTGGGTGCCTGGTCTGAGGGGGCTTTACTGCTATTCCTGTTCAGTCTTGGCCACGCACTGGAACACCGTGCGATGGATCGGGCGCGCAAGGCGATCGAAGCACTGGCTGAACTCGCCCCCAGGACAGCACTGGTAAAACGTAACGGTGAAGAAATTGAAGTGCCGGTTGAAACCCTGGTGCGGGGTGACCAGGTTATCGTCAAGCCGGGGCAGCGTATTCCGGCCGATGGTGTGGTACGCACCGGGACTTCTGCCGTGGACCAGTCACCGGTCACCGGCGAATCCATGCCTGTGGACAAGCAGTCCGGTGATGGTGTCTTTACCGGCACCATCAATGGTGAAGGGGCGCTCGTTGTCGAGGTTACCCGGCTTGCCAAAGAGAGCACGCTGGCTCGAATGGTTGAGTTGGTGGCCGAAGCCGAAACCCGGCGCTCGCCAACACAGCAATTCACTCGGCGTTTTGAACGCGTATTCGTACCGTTGGTGCTGGTTGGAGCCGCACTGTTGATTATTGTGCCGCCGTTGCTGGGCTTCCCCTTTGCCGAAGCTTTTTACCGGGCTATGGCCGTGTTAGTAGCGGCTTCGCCCTGCGCGCTGGCTATTGCCACGCCGGCAGCAGTGCTTTCCGGTGTGGCCCGTGCGGCTCGTGTTGGTGTGTTGATCAAGGGTGGGGTGCATCTGGAAAATCTTGGCCGGGTCAGTGCCATCGCCTTCGACAAGACGGGCACGATTACGCGTGGCGAACCGGAAGTTACCGACGTGGTAACACTGGATGGCAATGTCACGGAGTTGCTCTCCACGGCAGCAGCAGTTGAGAGTCGCAGTGGCCACCCGTTGGCCCAGGCGGTTGTTGCTGCGGCGAAGGCACGCGGGATCGATTGGCAGGAGGCGGGGGAACTGGTATCGATCACCGGCAAGGGCGTGCGCGCCGAACTGTCGGGACAAACCATCAGTATTGGCAACCTCAAACTGTTTGCGGCTGACGCCCTGCCAACTACGGTCCGTAGCGAAGTCACCCGGCTGGAAGCGGCCGGTAAAACCACCATGATAGTGCAATCCGGTGAACGTTTTCTGGGTGTGCTGGCGCTTTCCGACACACCCCGTGAGAATGCCGCTGCCATGTTACGTCGGTTGCATGAGCTCGGCATCCGCAAGACGATTATGCTTACCGGCGACAATGAGCGGGTCGGCCGTGCTATCGGTAACGCAGTGGGGCTGGATGAAGTGCAGGCCGGCCTGCTGCCCGAGGAAAAGGTCGCAGCGGTCTCGAAGTTATTGCAACGTCATGGCCTGGTCGCCATGGTCGGTGACGGGGTCAACGATGCACCGGCCATGGCCCGTGCCAGTGTAGGCATTGCCATGGGAGGCGCGGGTACCGATGTGGCACTGGAAACTGCCGACGTGGTGCTGATGGCGGATGACCTGGACAAGTTACCTTTTGCTGTAGGATTGTCACGTGCCTCGCGGCGCATCATCCGACAAAATCTGTGGATTTCACTGGGCGTGATCACACTGCTGATACCGGCAACATTCTTTGGGCTGGCCGGTATCGGTCCAGCAGTGATTGTACATGAGGGGTCGACGCTGGTTGTGGTCTTTAATGCACTCCGGTTATTGAGCTACCATGAGGCGGGTAACACCTCTTCGTGACTAGAAAAACCACCATCCCCGGTCAAGCTTGCCTTCACATTGCTTGAGTTGTGCGCGATAGGCGGAAGCCCGTGACGCCACTTTTTTCGCCACCTTGATCAGCCAGGGCTTTTTCCTGTAGGTCTTGCGTTTAAAACCGCCGTGGCCTTCGTGATAGGCCAGGTACTGGTTGTAGGCATCCTGTTTGCTGATGCCCAGCTTGCGGTGCGAGACGTTGCCGTACCAGCCGATAAAGTCAGTGACGTCTTCAAAGTCATCACGATCCGCCCAGCGGTTACCGGTGGACTTCCGGTACCAGTCCCAGGTGCCGTCCTTGACCTGGCCATAACCGTAGGCCGATGACAGTCGCGTCCAGGGGATTACCCACAGCAGTTTTTTACGTGGTGGTTTGGCGTCGTGTACGAAACGGGATTCCTGGTAAATGATCGCCAGTTGTACATGAATCGGAACGCCCCACTTTTTTTGACTGTCCAGCGCATCGGCATACCAGCCACTTTTTTCATTGAAGATGGAACAACCGTTACGTGTGTCACGCGGTGGCGACGTCGTACAGGAGATGACAGTCAGTACGGTAAACAGAACCAGGATGGAGGTGCAGCAGAGCCGCCAGTGGCGCACGCGGGTTCCGCTCAGAATTCCAGGTGTGCGCCGGCGAAGGGACCATCAAACTCGATGTCGGCGTAGGAATTGTCGAAATCGTCGAGGTTCAGGCGGATGGCGCGGTAACCGACATCGACTCCCAGATACCACGGGGTGATATAGCTTGCCTTCAGGGTGTAGTCATAGAAGGTGCTGTCCTGGTAGCCAGCAAAACTGCCATCGGCGCTGATAGACAGGCCGGTAAACGGCAGGTCAGCACCAAATCCTGCATAGAGCATTGGCACCCAACCCGAAATATCGGCCGTTTCCGTGCCCGATATCACGCCCGTGATGCGCGAGCGGGAATCAATGTACTTCGCGTTCAGGCCGAGATCGATATTGAGTACGGTATCAAACAGCTGGTAATACAGGGTGACATCGGTCTGATCGAGTTTGATCTCGCTGCTGACATCATCGTTTACTACAAAGGTGTTGTTGCCGTAATTCACGGTTTTACCCAGCCGGCCACTGGCGCCTGAATCTATATTGGTGCGGCTGATGCGGATATTCGGCAGTACAGGCAGCGGGTGTTCGAAGGTGATGTAGTAGCTGTTCAGGTTGTCATCGTTATAACCGAGGTCATCGTTGACGTCGATATCATCTGCCGAGTTCCCGCTTTTGTAGCGCACAGACCCACTGATGTCGTATGACCAGCGATATGCACCGACTTCAGCCTTCAGGTTATCAGCCTGTGCAAGTGGGGCGAGAAAGGCCAGCAGTGCAGCATAAGTTGCAAGTTGTCGCATATTCCCCCCGTCAGCGGTGAGCCCGGTCGCAGATGACATACCTAATGTGCCAATTGTAACAGATGCCGGCAGGCAGACAAAATAAAGACCCTCTAAAGGTTGTCGTTTATCTGCCGGGGGGGTAACGTCGGACGCCACGGATAAACGAGATTTCAGGGACGAAATGCTTTACTCCGCACTGGCCATTCTGGCCGGCATCAGTGTGTTTCTGATATTTATGCCAATCAGCGGCTGGCCGCTTGCTGTGCCGCTGTTGCTCCTGTTGGCAATCCCCTGGAGGCCGTCACGGTTTGCTGGCCTTGCCGTCGTCGGGTTTCTCTGGTGTGGCTGGCAGCTGGATCAGCGTCTGGCACAGGATTTACCCCCGCTACTGGAAAACCATGATCTGCAAGTAGAAGGCACCATCCGGGGGCTCCCGGAAACACGTGCAGATGGGCGGTTGCGCTTTCGTTTTGAAATTAACTGTTACCAGGAGGCGACAGGTTGTCACGCACTTCCGCTGACGGTGCGTTTGAACTGGTACCGACAAGCGCCACCACTTTATTCCGGTGAACGCTGGCGGTTGCGGGTGCGTCTGAAACAACCCCACGGATTTGCCAACCCCGGCGGTTTTGATTACGAGCGCTGGCTGCTTGCTGCGGGCATTCGGGCCACCGGTTATGTCCGCGACAAGGGCGACAATCAACGGATCGGCACGTCTTCCGGTTATAGCGTACAGGCTGCCCGGGAATGGCTGGTGACGCAACTTTCACAACGGCTCGGCAGCAACTCGCAGACTTCCCTGTTGCGAGCGCTTGGTGTGGGGGATCGAAGTCAGATGTCTGCGCAGCAATGGGCGGTGTTAAGAACAACCGGAACCAGTCACTTACTGGCAATTTCCGGTCTTCATGTCGGGCTGGTGGCGAGCCTGATTTTCATGCTGGTGCGTCGTGCCTGGGGTTGGGCCGGATTGTGCCGGTACTGGCCGGCTCGCCATGCGGCGGCGCTTGCCAGTATAGCCGCAGCATTGGTCTATGCCCTGTTATCCGGGTTTCAGGTGCCTGCACAGCGCGCACTGATCATGATCAGTGTATTTATGCTGTCCGGTTTTGCCTCGCAACGGCTTTCACCCTGGCATATCTGGTCGCAGGCACTGTTACTGGTACTGCTGATCGATCCGCTGTCTGCACTGACCCCCGGATTCTGGTTATCGTTCGGCGCGGTTGCCGCTATTTTGTACCTGAGTGTGGGTTACCACGGGAATATGCCGAGGTGGTACCGCGTTGGCCGGTTGCAGCTTCTGCTGCCCATTGCACTGCTGCCGCCGGGCTGGATCTGGTTCCAGCAGTTGTCCGTGGTAGCGCCACTGGCCAACCTGTTGGCGATTCCATGGGTCGGGTTTCTGGTGGTCCCTCCCTTGCTGGCCGGGTTGCTGTGTCTTCCGTTGTGGCCACTGGCATCAGGCTGGCTGCTTGCGATAGCGGCAGCGTCGGTACAGCTGTTATGGCAGGGCCTGGAGTGGTTTGCCAGCTGGCCGGGTAACCTGCTGTACCTGCCGGCAATCACGGGTTCGGGGTTATTGTGGGTGGTGCTCGGTACAGTCTGTCTGCTGGCTTCCCGTGCACTGCCGATTCAGCTGACCGGTGTATTATTGCTGATGGCTGTTGCGCTTGCACCATCACCTCGTCCGGCCCGTGGCAATGTCTGGATGACAGTACTGGACGTGGGGCAGGGGCTGTCTGTTGTTATCCAGACACGCCGGCGTCTGCTGGTATTCGATACCGGACCAGCTTTTCGCAGCGGGTTTAATACTGGCGAAGCGGTTGTTACGCCTTACCTGCACTGGCTGGGATACCGTTTTATTGATCGACTGATCATCAGTCATGCGGACAATGACCATGCAGGCGGTGCAGCGGCGTTACTGTCTGCTTTTCACGCAGGAAGTATTTCAGGGGGTGAACTTGGCGTACCGGGTTTGCCGGATGTTGCACCTTGTCATACCGGCCAATACTGGGTCTGGGATGCCGTGCAGTTTGAAATACTGTCTCCAGCGAGTGAGCATGATACCGGTAATAACGCATCCTGTGTTCTGCGTGTTACAGCGCGGGACGGGCGTTCGATACTGTTGCCGGGTGATATCGAACGTCCCGTGGAGCGCCGTTTATTGCAGCAGGTTATGACGAAATTACCGGCCAGTGTCATCCTGGCACCTCACCATGGAAGCCGGACCTCTTCAAGTGCGGGGTTTGTTTCTGCCGTGAACGCCGACCTGGTTATTTTTTCCAGCGGTTACCTGAATCGTTTCGGCTTCCCGAAGACAGATGTCAGTCGCCGCTATCAAGCCATCGGCGGGACACTGCTGAATACGGCCGACGAGGGCAGTATTCAGGTCAGGATCGAGGCAGGCCGTCCGCTTGGGGTCA